>JAAZYJ010000160.1 GCA_014239715.1 Flavobacteriales bacterium | reverse complement strand
TGAGGGGTTAAAAGACGGACTAAATAAGAAATCGTTCCAATCAAATGCTGGCAAAGCCTATGATATAGCTGAACAGATTAAGAAGCATGGCCTTTTCATCATACCGGAATACTACGCGCCTTCAGAATGCGATGAGCTGATTGGAGAAATTGATCGGGTGATTGATGGCGGAGTCGCAAATGTATGGAGAGATGAGGCAGGATCAGACACCAGATTGTATGGGTCGCATTTGTATTCTGATGCTATCGACAAGTTTTATGGTGACCCCTATTTATTGGAAATTGGAGAGCGGTATCTCAATTCTGAGTTGATCAATTCACATACACTAAGCGCAAAATTAATTCCTAAAAAAAACAATTTAGGTTCAGGTGGTGGATGGCATAGAGACAGTGTATTCAAAAGACAATATAAGAGCATCCTCTACTTAACCGACGTAACTGAAAATAATGGGCCATTTGAATATGTCTTGGGTACGCATAACAAATCCACAATTTACTCTTCAATCAAAAAGAATGGATTTACTGCAGATCAAAACAGAATTACAAATGACAACGTACAATCGTTTTTAGCGACACATGAAGGATTTGAGACGAAAGTTTGTACAGCTAAAAGAGGGACAGTAATCCTGGTTGATACCAGTGGTATGCATCGTGGAATGCCAATCCAGACAGGAGAGCGATACGCGCTAACCAATTACTTCTATCCAAAACACCACTTTACGAATTCTCAAAAGGTGAAATTTGAAAAGCTCTTTTAATATTCTTTGAGCTTTTCTATTATTCTGGAGGTCACTTTCCCATCAATTTGATAACCTCTTTCTTTCACAAATGATACCTGAACTGTCGTGTTCACTTGCATTTTGCCACTCAAAAATTGTTCAACTTTAATTTTCAGCTGTTCATAATCAAGCACTTCTGTTCCAATGCCTGAGGATATGAAACCGCTAAAGTCATTGTGTGAATAATCCAAAACGAACAAAGGTTTATCAAAATAAATTGCCTCAGCGCCAACAGTGCTGTTGTAAACAATTACAAGATCCGTAGCGGCTATGGTTTTGTATAAGTCACCTCGTAAAACGTGGAAGTTGGAAGTGCCTAATTTCTTAGCAATATTACCCATGAACCTTTCGCAATCCAATTCTTTGGGGTGTGGCTTAATGATGAATTGAGTCTCTGGATAATCTAATGTCAGTTTTAAGAAGTCTGTAGCTAATTTTGTCCGCATTTCCTCTTCACCTACATACAACGGCTGGCTTGGATAGAGGATTGTTCGTTTTTTTGAATCGAGAACAGGGATAAGCTCAGATTTCGGAATCTCTTTTAATCGATTGATGACATCACTTCTAATTTGCCCAACGATGTGTAATTGCTCATGTGGATAGCTTGACCCTTCAGTCAGATAATTTGCCCAATGTTGCCCCCACAGAAAAGTTAGGTCAGGAAAAGGACCGTGAACAATATCTTTAGAAGTAAAACAATAATGCATGTGACGAGGGTGAATAACACCATGTTGAATTCCAAAAGTTTTTGATCCGAAGCTTGCGGCTGTTTCAAGGATGCTCTTAACTCTTGGATCGTGTTCATTCGTTCCACCAACTGTTTTGTAACGTTTAATTTTGAACAACCACTTTAACGCAGCTTTCCGAACCACAAGAAAATAGCACATTCGTTTAAAAGAAGGAATAATTGATACGATAAACTCCTCCTCTTTAGTTGCATCAGCCGACAACTTTAGCTGCGAAAAGGCCTTTTTAACCTGAATGATCCCTTTAATTCCTCTGAAGTAGAACCATGGATTAAAAAGTTGAAGGTAAAGAACGATCTCTAAGTTTAACGTGCCTCTATGCCGCGCTTTTAATACCTCCTTTGTAACAGGGACTTTTTGGTCTGTCTTCATATTTGGAGGATACAATTCCGAGATATTCAAAAAATCAGATTCGAATTGAATATCATCTTGCAGGTATTCTGCAAAATGATCACCTCTAACTTCAGCAAGATCTTTCTTCCTGATTACGGTTTGGTTTGGCTGGGCATTGGTAAGTAAAACGTGTTTCTTACTTGCAAATAACCTTCCAATTTGAAATAATCCAATCGCTGTTCTTATACAGAATACAATAAGATAGCGTAGTAAGTTGCTCAGAAGCAAGCTTTTGCCGGATCCGATACGTTTGTAGCCATGGATGTTATCAGATAGATTTTGCATTATATAGCCGGAAGAATGATAGATATGGACACTCTCGTAAGACTTAGCATGTTCATTTATTTGCTTTACCAGCCTATGGTCATTCAATTTTGAACGGTACTTATAAAGAGCCATGAATCGTAAATAGTACCACCAGCTCTTGCCATCGGGAGCCATTAACTGTTCGGCAAGTTTGTTTCCATTGGCAAGATCAAGTTCACCAAACCTGAGTATGTCCGAGAAGGCATCTTCATAAGATTCCTGATAAATCCTATCGATATCAATGAGCTGGATATCATTTTGATCCAGGCCTTTGATTTTACTCCTGTCTGGTGCTTGAAAATCAACACGTTCACCACCCGCTTTTTTCACAAGCTGCTGAACTTCTTCTAAGGAGAGCCCTCTAAGAGCAATGGCCAGAATATTCGAGGCCTTGGGTGTTATTTTGTCGGAGTTTGTCATGCCGTGAACTAACAAAAATAATAACTACTTTTGTTTGTTTCGAATCTGAGTCATTATTAGGTAAACATGAGAGTGTTATTTATCATACCTGCGAGGGGAGGATCCAAAGGAATTCCTAGAAAGAACGTAAGAGCATTAGCAGGAAAACCACTGCTCAAATATTCTATCGAAAATGCTTTGAACTGCAGGTTCCCGGCGGATATATATGTTTCATCGGAAGATGATGAGATATTAAATTTGGCCAATAAAATAGGAGCAAAGACACACTTGAGAAATCCTTCTTACTCAGGCGATGCTATTACGCTGGATGAAGTGATATTTAATGCGTATGAAGAGATAAAGGCGATTGAAACAATCGATTATGAGTTAATCGTTACCCTGCAACCAACATCTCCATTGCTTAAGACTTTTTCGATAGATGAGGCGCTGCAGAAAATGATCGAAAACCCACAGATAGATACAATCATTTCAGCTACAAATGATACTCATTTAACGTGGAAAAAGAATGAGGATGGGTTCTATCCGAACTACGCCTCAAGGGTTAACAGACAATATTTAGATGCTGTTTATAAGGAAACCGGAGGGTTTCTGATCACTCGAAATTCTGTGATTGCAGCATCAGGCAGGATAGGAGATAACGTAGAACTGTACGAGTTAAATGCCAAACAATCAATAGACATTGACACGTTTGAAGATTGGAGCTTATGTGAATATCATCTGAAAAGGAAAAGAATTGTCTTTTCGGTAAGTGGATATTCGGAAATAGGACTTGGGCATGTCTACAACACGCTGATACTTGCGAATGAAATACTGAATCATGAAGTGGTTTTCTTTTGTGATTCTAAAAGCCAGCTAGCGTACAGCAAAATTGCTCAGAACAATTATCCTTGTCACATACAGAAAACGGAAAGCCTGACAGCAGAGATCCTGGCACTGCAGCCTGACGTAGTTATTAACGATAGATTGGATTCCAGTTCTGCCGATATGCTTCCATATAAGGAAAAGGGTGTTCAGGTGGTAAATTTTGAAGACCTGGGAGAAGGAGCACAACTTGCAGATTTGGTATTTAATGCAATTTACCCTGAAAAGGTGCAATTGGACAATCATTTTTTTGGACCGAGCTATTTTTGTGCGAGAGATGAATTCCTGTTGACAGATGTTAAAGAGCTAGAAGAAAAAGTACAGAATGTACTGATTACTTTTGGAGGCGTAGACCCCAATAATTTAACCTTAAAAGTATTGGAAAGTATCTACACGCTGTGCACAGAAAATAAAATTAAAATTAATGTCGTAGCGGGACTTGGTTATCGAAGCTATGAGCATTTAGAGCAGTTTGACGGAATATCAGTACATAAGAATGTAGCAAACATTTCAGACTACATGCAAATGGCGGATCTGGCCTTTACTTCGGCCGGAAGAACCACCTATGAGCTTGCGTTGCTGGGAGTGCCCTCCATCGTAATGGCTCAGAACAAGCGGGAAATGACACATGTTTTTGCTACTGATCAATTCGGATTTAATAATCTTGGAATGGGAGTGGATGTGAGCGAAGAAGATATTCAAGCCAGCTTTGTTGCCCTGCTGGGATCAAAACAAATTAGATTGAACATGAGAGAAAAGATGCTCTCTGTTGATCTGAGAAACGGAAAAAATACAATTATCAACCTGATAAAGAATTTAATAGCATGAAAATGAAATTGGCAGAACTGATTGAAAACGGTAATCCGAATCAATACATGGTTAGACCACCATATATGATTGCTGAAGCAGGCGTTAATCATGAATGCTCGATGGACGTGGCTAAAAGATTAATTGAAGAAGCAGCGGAAGGTGGCGCTCACGCCATAAAGTTTCAAACGTACAAAGCATCAACTTTGGCATCAAAAGACAGCCCGTCTT
>JAAZYJ010000278.1 GCA_014239715.1 Flavobacteriales bacterium | reverse complement strand
GTGGCCAGGACACGATCACGTATCAGGTTTGTTACCCTACACCGTTTTGTGATAAGGATACTATATTCGTGACAGTGACAGATGGTGCTGCGCCAAGTATGGTTTGTCAGAATATTGATGTTTATCTTGACAGCTCCGGCATGGCAACGATCACGCCGGCGGATGTTGATGGAGGCACGACAGACAACTGCAGCCCATTTAACCTTTCGATAGACATATCCTCATTCAATTGCGGAGACGTCGTTTCTCCGTCTGCGAACAAACTTGCTATTACGGCAGTCTATGATGGCCCACTTACCGGAGGAACACCAAAAGGTGTTGAACTTTATGTAGTCAATGCGATTGCTGATCTAAGCGAATATGGCCTTGGTTCAGCAAATAATGGTGGTGGTACGGATGGGGAAGAATTCACCTTTCCTGCTGTTGCAGCCACAGCTGGGCAGTTCATTTATGTGAGTAGCGATTCTGCCGGGTTTAGGGATTTTTTCGCATTTGATTCGGATTATGTGTCCGGCGCAATGAACATTAACGGAGATGATGCCGTTGAATTGTTTCATATGGGAACTGTAATTGATCTTTTCGGAGACATCAATGTGGATGGAACCGGAGAGCCATGGGAACACCTCGATGGTTGGGCCTATTCGTATGATACGAGGGTACTAGGTACAACATTTGATCATACCGATTGGAGATTCAGCGGTACAAACGCATTAGATGGCGAGTCGTCAAACGTATTTGCTGCTGTGCCGGTACCTGTTGGTACATACAGCCCTTCTCTGGGCGGTACGTCTGTCACTTTAACAGCAACTGATTCTGCTTCTAACACTGATTTTTGTGTTGCTGCTGTGACGGTACACGATACTATATCTCCATATTTCATGAACTGTCCTGGGAATGTCACTATTGCCGCCGTCGATTCAGCATGTAGTGCAATGGCAACGTGGACTGATCCAACAGAGATGGACAATTGCGCTACGGGGCTTTCCGTTTCAAGCTCACACAATTCAGGAGACGTTTTCCCACAAGGCACAACAGCAGTTACCTACACGGTCACTGATTTTTCAGGAAACACAGCTTCTTGCACATTCGATGTAGAAGTCACTTCGGGCATTATGGCTTCAGCTGTAACCACCGATGTTGTGTGTAACGGAGACAGCACAGGAACAGCCGCAGTGACAGTAACAGGAAATATAGGCTCGGCCGTTGTTGATTGGGGAGCCATGAGTGACTCAACACTTCCTGCAGGAACGCACACGTATTCGGTTGTAGATTCAATTGGTTGTATGGTAATGGATTCAGTTACAATTGACCAACCGGATACAATCATGTTAAGCTCAGTTGTTACTGATGAAATTGCCTCGGGCTCAAATGGGGAGATCGATCTTTCCGTGTCGGGTGGAAATGGAGGATATACGTTTGACTGGGATAATGATGGAACCGGAGACAATGACGACACGGAAGATCTGAACGGATTGTCTACAGGAACATACAATGTGACAGTGATCGACTCATTGGGTTGTTCAGATTCGTTGTCTGTTTTTGTTGATAATGTTAGTGGTGTTGTCGAACAAGGAGAAGAGCTGAGGGTAAACTTATTTCCAAACCCATCTGATGGAACCTTCGTAATCGAGCTGAATAACTATGCAAAAGCTACTATTGAGGTTCTTGATGTAATTGGGAACAAAATATTGGTTATCCAGAACCCTACGAAAGTAAACTCAATCGATATTGCAGCTGAGCCTGCGGGTGTCTATTTGGTGAAAATTGCTTCAAGTGAGACGATGTTGACCAGAAGAATTATTGTAAGGAAATAACAGGGCCTAAAGATTCTTCCGGGCAGCTATGGTAAAAGCAATTGTTTCTCTAGCTCATAACATTGGCAGTTCGGGTGCTTGTCACAACTAACAACTTTGGCTTTAAGTTGCTGTAACATTAACATGTCGAACAATTTTGTTCCAAGACCGTGATCGATCTGTTTTTTGTCGTATCCTTGGCCATTATCGGAGTAGTGAAATATAAGTTTATCACCTAATTCATTGATCTCAATGATTATTTCTTTTTCGCATTCGTGTTGATCCCAAGCATGCTTTAAACTGTTGGTCATTAACTCATTCAGCACAATACCAATGTAAGGGGCAGCCTCGGTGGCAATTTTTACATTATCGCCTAATACAAGGACCTTTCCGTCATACTCAGCTGAGAACGTAAGCTTTGTTGAAACGGCTTTGAGATAAGAAAAAAGATCAACGTCATTCATACTTGCTTTGTCCATCAGAATTTCATGCAAATCGGAAATTGCAGTAATTTTATCCTGGACAACTTTAAGACGATCAGCCAGGAGTTCATCCTCCTCATTCTGTACCTGCAAAAATAGTATGCCGGAGATGAATTGAAGGTTGTTTTTTACTCTATGATGCAATTCGCGTAAAAGAAATTCTTTACGCTTTAAACTCTCAATTAGATCTTCGTTTGATCTTTTTATTTTGGCTTCAAGTTGAACATTCTTCGAGATATCCTTTCCGATTAGCCATACTTTGCCATCTTCGAATTGCTCCGGTTGAAGAATAAAGGACTTGACATCCACCCAAAGGGGAGTCTTGTCAGGTTTTAGAAGTGATAAAACACCGGCCCAGGCAACACCCTCATCAATAGATGATCTAAGAGATTCAAATGCATCTGCACTCTCATTTGTATTGACCAGGTTACTGAAGCTGAGATTATGGACTTCATCCTTTGTCCTTCCAATAAAATCCATGAAATTTTGATTTGCATCCTCAATATTCCAATTGGTTGAGATAATGGCTACAAGCGAAATTT
>JAAZYJ010000170.1 GCA_014239715.1 Flavobacteriales bacterium | reverse complement strand
CATTTATGAATGAATCCCCCCATTAATATTCAACACTTCCCCGGTAATGTAGCCCGCCTCTTTGGAGACCAAAAAACTAACTGCATGAGCAACTTCTTCGGCTGTACCAAAACGATTGACTGGGATCAGCTTTACAAGCTCTTCTTTCGGAAGATCGTTGGTCATCTCCGTATCAATAAATCCAGGAGCAACAGCATTTACCGTAATGTTTCTCTTTGCAACTTCCTGCGCAACTGACCTTGTTGCTCCAATCACACCTCCTTTAGCCGCTGAATAATTTGCCTGGCCAGGAACTCCCTTCACCCCGGAAACAGACACTACATTTACTATTCGTCCGTACCTCTTCCGAACCATTTTCTTCATGATCGCGGAGGTAGCATTGAAAAATCCATTTAGGGAAACATCTATAACATGGTTCCAATCCGGTTGCTCCATAAATACGAACAGATTGTCCTTGGTGATCCCAGCGTTGTTCACAAGAACTTCTATGACAGCTTCAGGGTTTGCTTCATAAAACCCTTCTATTGCTCTGTCAACGTCCCACTTATCGGCAACATTAAATCGCAAGATCTCTCCGGCGCCTCCACCCTCTTCAATTATCGCCAGTGTTTTTTTAGCCGCTTCCTCGTTCGAATTGTAGTTT
This sequence comes from Flavobacteriales bacterium, assembly GCA_014239715.1. The sequence goes on along the minus strand of JAAZYJ010000170.1, from coordinate 10,114 downwards.
ACTATGATGTTATACCCATGATCCTTTGCCAGCCGAATTGCAATTGCAGATCCAATTCCTCTTGAAGCTCCTGTTATCAGTGCGTATTTCATATCTGTAACGGTTGATTATTTTTAAGGTATTCTACTAAAGTTGCACCTTTTTCATTAATTGGCAGATCCGAATCAAAACCGCCATTCAGTTCTTTTATCGTATTATGAATTGCTCTGCCCTTTTCAGAGAATGATACTTCATCATTGACCAAATCCATCGCATGCGAAATTGCTTGGATATAAAGAGACAGCACCTCGTACGTGTTGTTGATCACTTTGGCAGTGATCAAAGCAGAATTTGATCCCATGCTTACAATATCCTGATTATCGTTGTTACATGGAATGCTATGCAGGTACATGGGGAATCCCAGGGTTTGATTCTCAGCAGTGGTTGACGTCACCGCATATTGCGCTCCCTGAAAACCGAAATTCAAACCAAGTGTTTTATCGTTCAAAAAAGGCGGGAAAGTTTTATTCAATCTATGGTTCAGCAGGAAATTAAATTGGCGATCCATTAGCATAGACAATCTGACCACTGCTATTTTGAGTTTGTCCATTTCTAAAGAAACATAATCCCCATGGAAATTGCCACCATGATAAACCGATCCTTTTTCAACGTCGACAATTGGATTGTCGTTTACGGAATTGATCTCCTGTTCTACAATTGTCTCACAGTGGATCAACGTGTCCAGAACGGGGCCTACAATTTGAGGAATACAGCGCAGAGAATAATATTCCTGCACCTTTCTGTTGAATTTTTCTTCTTCCGGAATTGAATTCAAGAACGGATGGCTATGACGATCTTTTATTCTAGACGAAGAGCGAAGAACATCTTGAATGGCACGTGCAATCTGAAATTGACCGGAATGTCTTTTTGCTCCATTGAGCTCATTTGAAAAAGCATCACCAAATGCTTCAACGAGTTCATTGAGCACACTAGAAGTCAAAATGGTCCATTCAACCAGTCTACGAGAGTAATACGTATTCAATGCGGCGATGCCGGTCATTGATGACGTTCCATTGATAAGAGCCAAACCGTCTCTCAATGTAAGTTTCAAAGGTTCAATGTTCTGTTGTGCGAGCACTTCCTTTGTTGACCTTACTTCTCCTTCAAATATCACCTTCCCCTCACCGATCAAGCTCTGTGCGAGCTGCGCAAGTTGAACCAAGTCGCCACTTGCACCCACTCCACCGTGTTCTTGAATGGCAGGGTGTATTTTCCGATTAAGAAATGTTCGTATCTGCTCGATAACACCGGAATTTACGCCCGATTTTCCAAGACTAAGTGTATTCAATCTGCTAAGCAATACCGCCCTTATCTGATGATCATTAAGATAGGCCCCCATACCTTGCGCGTGGCTGCGAACCAAATTGTATTGCAGCTGCACTTGGTCTGCTTCATTGATCCTATACTGAGCCATAGGCCCAAAACCTGTATTGATCCCATAAATGATCTTGTCTTTAGAGAAATTCTTCAGGAACTCATTCGCCCTGTTAACCGTCTCAAAAACATCCTCAGAAACTTCCACCTCGTTTCCGTTAAGAACAATCTCTTGAAATTCCTTTAATTTAAAACTCCCAATCATCAACAAAAATTAACTTTGCTCTTGAGTTACGCAAAAACTAAATGAGACCATTAACCCTTTACTGGCTTAGAATTACAAAAAACAACCCTACTGTATTTCTCACGGCGTTTATCATTTTGATAGCGCTTTTTATGTTTTTGGCGAAAACTCGACTCCAATTTGAAGAGAACATGCTCTCTTCACTCCCCGAAAGTATTAAACTAGAGCTTCTAAAAAAAATATCGGAAAGACAAAAATCAGATCAGTTGGTTGGCGTAAAATATATTGGCGCAGAAGATGAGACCAATTACGCACTCAGCTTTGTCGATTCTTGTCTTAAAAACAGTCCCTTTTTAGACAGCACTTATGGTCATGAAATAGATGTAACCTCTGTTGTTGCGCCACTACTCGCCAACCCTCCAACATACTTGTTTTCAGCAGATTACGACTCAATAAAGTTGCAGATTGGACCAAATGGAAGAGCGAAAACACTTGAGGAGTTAATGAACAAGTTGTACTCGCCCGAATCGATTATGACTTCATCAATATTGTTCAAAGATCCTTTTAGCACTCTTGAAAAAAGCACGAAAAATATATTTTCGGATCTTGGGGGAAGTAGCTTAATCAGCTCTTTTCAGCAGTTAAGTGAAGACGGTATTAAATTGTATCATTTGAATTTCTCTGCAAATGACATTGAACAAGGGCGGGAATTCGACCTGTATATCAACAGTTGCTTCGACCTTTGTAACGCAAAGGATCGTCCCCTCCACTTTGGGTATTATCAGATACCCCTTGCTAACGCAGAGCAAATACGGACTGACACTCGTTTAACGATGGGAGTGGCAGGTATACTGATCCTGTTGCTCTTACTCTATTATTATAGAAAGCTATCCGTTTTGGTCTTATTTGGCTTACCAGTGGTTTTTGCTTTTACAATGGCCCTTACTGCATTTGTAATTTTAGGCCGGCCCATTTCCGCAATATCTCTTGGCATGGGAGCTGTTGTTATTGGTATTATTCTCGATTTCAACTTTCATTTTTATACCCACTACAGGTCTTCCAATTCACTCGAAGAAACCATTCGATCAATTAGTAACCCTTTAGCACTAGGAGCTTTAACCACAATATTTGCTTTTGGAGCGTTGTATTTTACAAACTCTAAGGCAATGCAAGATTTTGGCTTGTTTGCCTCATTTGCCATATTGGGCGCAGCATTATTCACCTTATTCATCCTTCCCACGTTTATTCAGAAATTTCGTATCAAATACAAGAAAGACGTTAAACCCTTTCAATGGAAAATTCCAGTATTCGGTCGAAAGGTTAGACTTTTTGTTGTAGTTAGTATTATTGGCTCAACAGTGGTCATGGGTTATTTCGCTTCCCAAGTATCATTTAACAGTGATCTGAACTCCATAAATTATTTTCCTCAGGAACTACGAAATAATGAAGCACAAGTCATTGGTATTGATTCGAGAAAACAGCATTCAGTGTTTGCATTCGCTTCCGGAGAAAATGAAGATGAAGCGCGCGAGAACAATCTAATCGTCCGGCACTACTTAGACTCTGTGCATTCAGTTGACACTGGTTTCAAATACGTTTCTACTGCAATATTACTTCCTTCAAAGAAAAAAATAGAGGAGTCTTTCCTGCAATGGAACGACTTTTGGGAAACAAATGCAGCAGAGCTAACCGCTTTTGACAGTCTGTCAGCGACCATGGGCTTTCGTGAGAACGCATTCAGTGAGTTTAAGGCGATGACAAAAGCCGTTCCTGACTATACAATGATTGACACATTAGCCGGATTTTTTCCTGTTGACTTTTCCTTCTTGAAAGACAGCTGTTATCAAATTGCTAGCCTGATTGAATATCCATTGGACAAGTATGAACAGTACCTGCAGCCTCTGGACGACCTATCCAATGTGGATATTGTTAGCCGAAAGGGACTGGCCATAGATCTGGTAAATGCTCTGGAAGCCGATTTCAATTACATTCTGTTCATTTCAATTTTTATCGTTGCTGTTGCTCTATTAATGGTATATGGCAGAATTGAGCTTATGCTGATCACGTTTCTGCCCATGGCTATAAGTTGGATATGGATATTAGGATTTTCTCACCTCTTCGGTATCGAATTCAATTTTATAAATATTGTAGTCTGCACCTTTGTATTTGGCCTGGGCGATGATTTTGCCATTTTCATTACCGACGGGCACCTACAAGAGTTCCGGGAAGGAAGAAAGGAACTCCCTGCGTTCAAGAGTGCTATTTTCCTTTCTGCACTCTCAACCATTATCGGTTGCGGATCATTGTTGTTTGCAAAGCATCCCGCACTAAATTCAATTGCACCTATGGCAATTCTAGGGATGATCGTTATTCTTGTTTCGTCGTTCGTTCTTCAACCATGGCTTTTTGAAATTCTCATCTCTGGTAGAGCGAAAAAGAACAAACCAACGCTTAGTTTATTCAGCATGTTTTGTTCAACTTTTGCTTTTTCCTATTTCTTTCTTGGATGCTCAGTTTTACTAGTGGTTTTGGGGGTCTTCATCCTTTTGCCTTTTAAGAAAAAGCCAAAAGTAAGCTGCTACAATTGGGTCATTTCCAAATTTGCCCGCTCCTTGACCTACATAATGTTCAACGTGAAAAAAACGATCATCGGAAAAGAAAACCTACTTGACAATCCTCCTTCAATGATCATTGCAAATCATCAGTCGTTCATAGACATTCTGGCTATTGTGATGCTAAGTCCAAAGGTTAAATTGCTCACCAATGACTGGGTTTACAATTCAATTTTATTTGGCTGGGCTATTCGGTATGCAGGCTACATTACAGCATCTCACGGTAATGAGACCAATGTAAAAGCCATTAAAGAAATGCTTGACGACGGATATTCGCTTGCAATATTCCCTGAAGGAACAAGATCAAAAGACGGGAAGGTCGGGCGTTTTCATAAAGGCGCTTTTATGCTTTCACAAGAACTCAATATCCCTATAACACCGGTTCTGCTGCATGGTTTTCATTTTACCATGTCAAAACATGATTACATGTTGAAGAACGGTTCCCTGACGATAAAGATCCTTCCTCCGATCCTGCCAACCGACAAGAGATTCGGAGATTCCTACCAAAACAGAACAAAGGCAGTAGCTAATTATTTTAAGGCAGAGCTGTCACTCCTTTCTGAAGAGCTTGAAAACACAAAGTATTTCTACCAACGGGTCAAGTCAAATTACAACTACAGAGGCCCAATGGTAGAATCTTATTTTAAAGTAAAATGGAGGTTCGAAAGAGTACATTTTGACATTTACAGTCAGTTCATAAGCAACGAAGATCATCTTCTGGATGCCGGTTGCGGTTACGGGTACTTCTCATTTTTCCTTCATTATAAATTTCCTGCATTACGTGTAGATGCAATGGATATGGATGAAGACAAAATTGCATACGCTTCCAATAACACGGATAAAAGTTCTCTTTTAAATTTCTTTTCAGGGAATATTAAAGATGTTGACTATTCTGCTTACAATAAGATCTTTTTTAACGATGTGTTGCATTATCTATCAGAAAAAGACCTTAATGATTTTATTGACAAGCTACTTTGTTCACTTAAGCCATCTCAGACAATATTCATCAGAGACGGTAACGAGGATGAGGTTGAAAGTCATAAAACCACCCGATTAACAGAAATTTTTTCAACCTTTACGGGGTTCAACAAAACTAACAACAAACTGTTTTTCTTCGGAAAAAAATGGTTGGAAAATAAAGCAAAAGAAAATAAATTAGCCTTAGAAATAATCGAACAGGATACGCGAACGTCTAATGTTATGTATATAATAAAATGGCCAAAATAAAAGACAAATATGATGTCGCCATAATTGGCAGTGGGTTGGGTGGGCTACAATGTGCCTATATCCTCTCGAAACATGGTTATAAGGTAGCCGTATTTGAAAAAAATCATCAAATTGGTGGAAGTCTGCAGGTCTTTAGCCGTCAAAAAACAATTTTCGATACCGGAGTGCATTATCTCGGCGGATTAAGTGAGGGGCAAAATCTCTCACAATATTTCAAGTATTTCGGGTTAACGACAGATAAATTAAAATTAAGGCAGCTTGACATCAATTGTTTTGATTCAATTGAATTCGGAGACGATTTCGATACGTTTCCTCTGGCGCAAGGGTACAAAAATTTTGCCGACTCATTAAAAAGACAATTTCCACAAGAGGCAAAAGCAATAGACGAGTACTGTTTTTTGATTCGGGATTACTGTTCAAAATTTAAGCTTTACAACTTAGATGTTCCGGGAATGTCGGATTACACAAGTGATCCGGATCTCTTGGAGAGTAACGCATACGACGTTATAGACAGCTTGACATCAAACAAGACACTTACTGCGGTGTTGGCTGGAAATATGATGCTATACGCCGGCCATAAAGAGCGAACGCCGTTTTTTGTTCATGCCCTGGTTACCAATTCATATATCGAGAGTTCCTACCGGATCGCAGATGGGGGTTCTCAGATTGCCATTGAACTTTCCAGAGAAATCAGAAAAATGGGAGGTGAGCTATTCAGACGTACTGAAATAGTTGGTGCACACGTCGAAGACAAGGTCATAAAGTATCTAAAAACAGCCAATGGGGAACAAGTATATGCGGATAAATATATTTCCAACTTGCACCCAAGTATCACCATCGATCTTATCGGAGAGGAACATTTCAAAAGGTCCTACAAAAAAAGGATCGGTAAAATCAATAACACGTTCGCTTGCTTCTGTGCTCACTTTGTTCTTAAAGATAACTCCTTTGACTATCTTAATTATAACATCTATCATCATAAGGATACGGATGACGTATGGAACATTAACGTTTCAAAGAAAGAATGGCCCGCGTCTGTGATGATCAGCACTCCAGCGAACACTAAAAACCCATCAAAAGCCAATGGCCTTACGGTAATGACGTATATGGAACATGATTATTTTGGTGACTGGGACAGGACGCACAACACAGTCACAACAATAAAGGAAAGAGGTCATGAATATCAAGCACTTAAGGATAAATTTCAGGCTCGGATGCTTGTCAGAGCAGAAAAAAAATTCCCTGGAATTTCGGATCTAATTACCCACGCTGAAAGTTCAACTCCGTTAACTTTTCGTGATTATCTTAACACCCCGAATGGAAGTGCGTATGGCATGTGGAAAGATTGTCATACCCCGTTAAACTCTTTCATGAACCCAAGAACCAATGTGAAAAATCTCTTCCTAACTGGTCAGAATGTTGTCATGCATGGAATTTTGGGTGTTACAGTAGGGTCTTTCATCACCTGCTTCTATTTCATAGACAAGGACAAGCTGATGGAGGATGTAAGAAACAGTTAAGAAACAGCCGTACAGCAAAGGATCGTGTGATAGCTGTCTTTGGTAAGCAAAAACTCTTCATCAATAGTAAACCCTGCACGATTCACTGTCTCTTTGAAATCGACAGAGTGGTACATTTTGCTGTTGCCATTGGCAATTGCAGTAAAATACAGGGACGTTCCCGTCAGACAATACGCAGCCGAGTCGTAACGTTGGTTGTCCCAGAACGTTTCCATAATATAGATGGGCGTTCCTGCAGGTATATTTCTCTTCAGTTTCTCCAGAATAAATACGATCTCATCGTTTGAAAAACAATCCAAAAACTGGCTCATCCACACCGCATCAACGTCAGTTGGAGTCTCTGATTCAGTTGAAAGTATATTCGTGGTATAATAGTTTACTTGTGCTGCCTGCTCATGTTGGCCAATGTTCTTTTTAGCCATCTTAATCTGTCCTGGCAAATCGACAATAGTAACGATATTTTCTTCAGCCCTTTTTGTATAGGCCAAGGCAAATTTACCGGTATTGCCCCCTACGTCCATAATATGCTTGTGCCCTTTGGAAGCCAAAAAATCCAGTGCCTGCTCAAATGAGCCATCCGAATAATAATGATCGAATTTCAACCAAGACGATTTTGCGGGTTCTTCCAGCTCTGACAAGCCTTCATAAACTGTATCCCAGTCTCCCAGCTTCTTTAATCCCTTTGGTTTTCCTTCCGTGATACTATCCATCAAAAAATGCATGCCTTCATAACACACATCATTAACAAAGTTGATGTTTGCATCAGTCATCGGGTCATTCGCGAGGAAATAGCCTACTTTAGTTACTTTATATACCCCTTCGTCTTCAGTAACAAATCCAGCAGTAAGAGCTGCCTCCATAAGCACTTTCACACCGTAATCTGAGACTTCGGTTAGCTTTGCTAATTCTTCAAGAGAATATCCTTTTCTATGCCCAATTAACTTCTTAAAAATCCCCGTTTTCCTCAAGCAAACTATGGTCTGGAAAAAAACAGGCGCAAACGCCCATTGCTGTGCAATGTCCTTTGCCTCGATTGCTGAAATTTCTGAGCTATTATTGAACATTTTTTTCATTCTATTCGATCTAAACCAATGATTACCTTGTGTATAGCGTTCGCCCAGAAGTTCTTTATTCCTAATCCTCCCGGTCGTCCCGCTCTTCTAGAGGTCGAAATTACCCTTTTAGATTCGATTTCAAAAATGGTAACCCATATATATGCAGTTTCTTCCAATTTATTGAATGATTCAATAATAAACATGATGCCAATTCCATTCCCGGGAAGGTCTTTATATGAGGCAATATATTGTATCACTTCATTTTCCGTAAGGCTATAACTGTGGTTTACCACTAATCCATCAACCGGTACATCCAGGTTTCTATTTGCATTCCAGTCAAATTGAGTCCGGTAGTTCCTAATTTGCATAGCCTTCTGCAGATCAAACTTGTTTTTTTCTTTGTGAAGGATCAGGTTCCAAGCATAAAACAATCGATCTCGAATTGCTGTTGGATTATTGAACCCATGCGCCCCTATCATTCTAGCCAGTCCGAAGTCCAGTCCGAAAAAAGTTACCTCTACATTGTCCAGTTCTAATGGGGCGTCCATAAGCTCTTAAAATTTATGTTCAACACATTGCTCGCTGTTTCAAAAACAGAAATTAGCAAACTCAGGATCCAAACAATCAACTATATTACTCATTTTCAGCTTTTGACTAGTTCAACCAAGTAATTATTTGATCTTGCGCTCCATTTATTTGAATGAGCATCTGTCACATAATATAAAATCCTACTTTTGAATTAATGTTTAAAAACTTATCCTCCTTCCAAAAACGAAGTGTTTTTTTCTTGGCTATTGTCCTTCTAATTCAGGCTGGATTGCTTGGAGTATTGTATACTGCCCTGACAATTTCTGATGCGCGATTGCAAAGTTTGGGTAATATTTTAGACGAAATGGCAGCAGACTCCATAGTGTATTCAATGGACCTGAATCAAGATATGCCTGTTCAAACTAGAATTCTCATTGAAGATGAAGTTGATGTTCATATCAACATGCTGGTGGAAAGCGAGATCCCCTTTACCGCAGAGATACCTATTAGTGAGAACATGCTCATCCCATTCAAAATTGGTGTACACGAATACATCAAGCTTGATACTACAATTGAGATAACCGAAGATGTGAACATTTTCGTCAAAGACACTATACCCTTAGATCAGAAAATGAAGATCCAAATGTTTTGTGAGAATAAAAATACCGGTGAAAGTCGCGGGCCCTCCATGCGAATAAAAAGCAACATTCCCTTGCATCAAAATCTATTGATCGAGTTCAGGGAAACAATGCCAATTAACAGTGTTATTCCTATCGACATGATAATTATTGACACCCTGCCGGTAGGGTTAAACATGAGAATTCCCGTTGACGTAATGGTGCCGGTAAGAATTCCGCTTAAAACATCGGCAAAGGTCTCGTTCTCCGAAAGCATGCCTATTGACGCAAACATTCCCATTAACATCAATGTGCCCATCAATATCCCACTAAGTGAGACAACTTTAGCGGGTTATTTCAAAAGAATGGCAAAAGGGATGCGGAACTTAACGAAAACAAATCCGGAAAAAGGTGCTTATCCTGAAATAGAAGCTGCCAAAAGAAAGTCTAAGCACTAACCAAGCCCAAGATAGACTCGAAAAGGAATTTACCGTCAGTATTACCCAGCTCTGTATCCGCTGCTCTTTCAGGGTGAGGCATCATGCCGAATACGTTTCTCCCGGCATTACAGATGCCAGCAATATTTTCAACCGAACCATTTGGATTGGCTCCATCACTTACAGTGCCGTCCCCATCGCAATACCTGAACAGTACCTGATCATTCTCATTGAGTTCATCTAACACTTTCTTATCAGCAAAATACCTTCCCTCGCCATGGGCTATCGGAATTTTATACGGTTTGTTAGGAGCCAGCGATTCTGTCAGTTTCGTTGAAGTGGTTTCCGGTTTTAAGAAAACATTCTTACAGATAAATTTTTGATTGTCATTATGCAGCAGCGCTCCCGCAAGGAGTCCTGTCTCACATAAGATCTGAAACCCATTGCAAATACCTAACACATAACCCCCTCGATTTCCATGCTCCACTACCTTTTCCATGATAGGTGAATATTTTGCAATT
>JAAZYJ010000024.1 GCA_014239715.1 Flavobacteriales bacterium | reverse complement strand
TCTTATGAAGACTGGCTGAGGCATTTGCCTTTAAAATCAGGAAGGTCCAGTGTGCTTCTTTACAATGGTGAGCTAAAGTGGAACCAGGATGTACACCAAGCGGTTATCGATATGGATGTGGACCCCAGGGACCTGCAACAATGTGCCGATGCTGTAATGAGGATGAAAGCGGAATACCATTATCAGAAAAAGGAATTCGATCAGATCCATTTCAATTATACAAGTGGAGATAACGTGCCTTTCAGTAAATGGATACAAGGGAAAAAACCGGTAGTTTCAGGAAGAGATGTAGTCTGGAACAGCTGTTCCAGCTGTGACAAATCTTACAATAGTTTTAGAAAATACCTGTTGAAAATATTCAATTATGCTGGCACAGCGTCGATGGAAAGAGAGCTAAAGCCTAAAAGCTGGAAAGACATAAAAGCGGGGGACGTCATTATTAAGGGGGGCTCTCCCGGCCATGCAGTTATGGTATTGGATGTTGCTCTTAATCAGGATACCGGTGATAAGCTATTTCTAATTTCTCAGAGCTATATGCCGGCTCAACAGTCGCATATTTTGAAAACCCCTCAGAATAGCACATTGAGTCCGTGGTATAGTGTGGAGGAAATAGGTTCGGGGAATGTTGTTACTCCGGAATGGACCTTTGATAACAACAGCTTAATGGAGTTCGGCTACTGAATTACTTCGTGATTCAATGCCCCTCATCTTCCTTGCTCTTTTCAGACTTTGGGGGGTGGTAATTGAATTCAAGTTTTAGTTTACGCTCCAGGATGTCCACCAGGTTGAACACTCCGATTTTCTTTGCTACTATATTGTTATCTCTATCAAGAAGAAAGATTTGAGGTGTAGAGAAGATGTCATAAATGTCTCGAAAATTTAAGCTGTTCAAGGTAGTTTTTCCTTGCTCCATGATGTATTTTCTGGGATTTCCGTTTACCTCAGGATTGTCTGAAATGTTGATCCAATCCAGGTTGTTTTCCCGGATGTATTTTTTCCAGGCCTTATTTTCCAATTCGGTATTGATTCCGATTATTTCAATGTCCATTTTTCTGGATCTAATTTCGTCATACACTTTTTTCAGTTTTGGAATCTCTTTTTTACAATGTCCGCATCCGGGATCCCAAAAGATCAGAACCTTATATTCATTGGGTATATTTCTTATGTTAACCCACGTTGTTTCACTTGTGTCTTGAAGGATAAGGTCAGGTGCCGGCCCAAACAGTCTTAGCCTGCTCAAAGTAGTTGCGCGATCACATATCTCTTTTAGCTTATCATTCTTGGTTGCTTCTTTCAGTTTCTTTTCTCGACTTTCATGTTCTGTTTTGGCTTTGTCGATGTTCTCTTCGATTGCGCTGCTTTCGGCCGCTTTAAGATCTGCTTTGGCTTTGGCCAATGCTTTTTCTGCTTTTCGGATCGACTCCAGATACTGTGCTTCCAGCCAGAATGCCTTGGTCTGACCATTTGATCCTCTGCAGTAATAACGCAAGGCGATCCCCACAAATACAGCATCCATACCCATGATCTTGCTGGTTTCATATTTGTAGGTCAAGGTGTGCACAACGTACT
>JAAZYJ010000150.1 GCA_014239715.1 Flavobacteriales bacterium | reverse complement strand
TAGACAATCTACTGGACAGACATCAATACAAGCGTCACATTCGATACAAAGATTAGCCACAAAATCTGTTTGGATATCACAATTTAAACACCGCTCAACTTCGCGGCGAAATTGTCCTGGCTCAAAACCTAATTCAACCTCAATGTTGATATCTTTGAATCGGCTATCCATGGGCACGGTTGGTACTTCAAAACGTTGGTCGTAATCGTAATCATTGCTATAGCTCCATTCGTGGATACCCATTTTTGCCGACATGAGATTCATGCCATAATCCAAACGATCTGTCAGTGGCTTGGCGTGGCAATATTTATCAATTGATATTGCTGCTTGATGCCCGTGCTCTACAGCCTCAATAATGTTTTTTGGTCCGAATGCTGAATCACCACCAAAAAAAACACCTTTGACTGTAGACTCGTAAGTTACGGGATCAACCACAGGAACTTCCCATTGATCAAACTCCATGCCAATATCCCTTTCCACCCAAGGAAATGAATTCTCCTGGCCAATAGCTAAAATGACGGTATCGCAGGGTATAATTACTTCGTTAATTTTCTTTGAAGTCAATCTCCCATCTTCATCTTGGTCCCACTCGAGTTCAGCAAACCGCATGCCTACCAATTTGCCTTTTTCAACCACATATTCCTCTGGTGAATAATTTAGAATCAAATCTATATCCTCTTCCAAAGCAGGTTCCAGCTCCCAATCCGAAGATTTCATTCGGTCCCGAGATCCTCGATAAATCACTTTTACATCCTTGCCACCCAGTCTGAGCGAAGACCTGCAACAATCCATAGCAGTATTACCACCACCAACAATGATTACCCTTTCGCCAACACTGTCGATGTGTTCAAAAGCCACGGATTCCAACCAAGCAATGCCAACGAATATTTGATCGGTTTCATATCTTCCAGGTAAGTCTAGCTCTCTGCCTTTAGGGGCCCCCGTGCCTACAAAAATGGCATCATACTCTTGCTCCAATAAATCTTTCATGCTTTCAATTGGATGATTCAGATGAAGATTAGCCCCCTGTTCGACAATGACATCAAACTCTTCGTCAATAACACTGGGAGGCAGCCTGAATTTAGGGATATTGCTTCTGATTAAACCTCCAGTTTCAGGAAGCGACTCAAAGATATCAATTTCGTAACCTAGGGGAAGCAAATCATTGGCGACCGTGAAGGAAGCACATCCAGCGCCTATACATGCTATTTTTTTCCCATTTTTCTTTTCAGGAATTGGGGGCAATAAGTCTTTAAAATCATCCTTAAGATCACCTGCAACACGTTTTAATCGGCAAATTGCAACGGGCTCATCCTCGACTCTAACTCTTCTGCAGACTGGTTCGCATGGTCGGTCACAGACTCTTCCTAAAATACCTGGAAAAACGTTTGACTCACGATTCAACATGTATGATTCGGTATATTTGCCCTGAGCAATCAATCGAATGTATCCAGGAACGTCAGTATGGGCAGGACATCCCCATTGGCAATCAACGACCTTATGATAGTACTGGGGATCTTTTGTGTTGGTGGGTTGCATTGTTTAAGACAACTTTTTGGAGCTTTTTATAAACCGTTATAAATAACCGAAAATTTAAATCTAACTGCTTTTAGTTCTTATTCTTTCTACCTTTACAACCATAAAAGGATTTCAAATGGAAAATTAACACATCCTGTATAGAAACAAAACGATATTTTAATCTTTTGGATGGATTCTCAAGTTCAAACAAACTCTATTTTTAGTCCTGATGGGTCGGTAATTAATTGACCATCGCTATATACCAACTCACCATTGACAAAAGTCTTATCAATCAATGAGTTAAACTCGTGTCCTTCAAATGGAGACCAACCACAATCATATAAAATGTTTCCTGTATTGACCTTTGTTGTTTTTTCAACATCCACCAAAACCAGATC
>JAAZYJ010000211.1 GCA_014239715.1 Flavobacteriales bacterium | reverse complement strand
GTTGGTTCACCTAAAGGCTTAGGTTACAGGTAGAACATAAGAATATTTATTAAATTCCCGTTTCGATCAGTCGAAACGGGATTTTTTATGCAAAACATTTACCATGAATATGTGAATTCGGCCGGAGTCTGCACCGATACACGACAGATTCAACCCGGATGTATTTTCTTTGCTTTGAAAGGAGACCTTTTCGATGGGAATCAATTTGTCGACGAAGCGCTGAACAAAGGAGCAAAACTTGCCGTGATCGACGATCCCGATCAACAAGTTGACGGGAAAACAATTTTGGTGAATGACGTGCTCAAAACTTTTCAGGAACTGGCAAAATACCATAGAGGTCAGCTATCTATTCCGGTTATCGCTTTAACCGGTAGTAATGGGAAAACCACGACCAAAGAGTTGATCGCATCGGTATTAAGAACTAAATTCTGTGTGTTTGCCACCGAAGGGAATTTGAATAATCACATTGGCGTACCACTTTCGATCTTGTCAATTGAAAAGAAGCACGAAATCGCCATTATTGAAATGGGAGCGAACCACCTCAACGAAATTCAATTCTTATCGGAAATAGCACAACCTGATCATGGACTGATCACCAATATTGGCAAAGCCCACCTGGAAGGGTTTGGTGGAATTGCCGGAGTGACCAAAGGCAAAAAGGAGCTTTACGACTATTTGGGTAAGTCAAAAGGAATCGTTTTTCTCAATTCGGCGGACCCGAAGCTCACTGAAATAAAACCGGACACTACCATATGTCAATACGGTGGCAATGCTCAAGTAACGGGAAATATCAATTCACAAGCTGAGCTGTTGAGAATTGAAATTAAGATAGGGCATAAAAATACATTGGTTCAGACAAATCTCGTTGGCGGATACAATTTATCAAACGTTCTCGCTGCAGTATGTATAGGAAGATACTTTAAGATCGACCTAAAGGATATCTGTAACGGTCTTGAGGCTTATGTGCCTAGCAATCATCGTTCACAATTCATTGAAACTGAACACAATAACGTAGTACTCGACGCATACAACTCAAACCCTAGCAGCGTCGAGGCAGCTTTAGAAAATTTCGCAAAACGCAAAGAAGAAAATAAGCTGGTAATACTAGGTGATATGCTCGAGCTTGGCACAGATAGCCGATCCGAGCATGCGAATGCCATACAGCTGCTGAAGGAGCTCGGGTTGGACTCAATTCTTGTGGGTAGCCAGTTTGGCCTGGAAGATCAGGAACTGTTTCCTTGTTTCGAAAATGCAGAGCAAACCCTTACCTATCTGAAAAATAACGCTGTAAAAGGAAAGACCATTCTTATCAAAGGAAGCCGCGGTATCAAACTGGAAACTGTTCTTTCTGCGCTTTAGTCTTTCAGCACATTTCGCGAAATAACGATCTTTTGTATCTCCGAAGTACCTTCATAGATCTGAGTGATCTTAGCATCCCGCATTAAGCGTTCAACGTGATACTCTTTAACATATCCATACCCACCGTGAATTTGGACTGCTTCGACGGTTTGTTCCATAGCAACCTTTGATGCGTAGAGCTTGGCCATAGCGCTGGACTGATCGTAATTTCTACCGGCATCTTTGTCAAGGGCCGCTTTAAAGCAAAGATTCCTTGCCGCCTCAATTTCCGTGGCCATGTCCGCTATCTTGAACTGTATTGCCTGATGCTTTGCAATTTCCACACCAAACGCTTTTCTTTCCTTAGCATAAGCCATTGAAAGTTCCAGTGCGCCTGAAGCGATTCCCAATGCTTGTGCTGCGATCCCGATCCTTCCCCCGGAAAGGGTCTTCATCGCAAACTTGAATCCGAAACCATCCTCTGCGATACGGTTTTCCTTAGGAACCTTTACGTCATTGAACAAAAGCGTATGCGTATCCGAAGCTCTGATCCCCAGTTTATCCTCCTTAGCTCCTACGATAAATCCTTCCAT
>JAAZYJ010000340.1 GCA_014239715.1 Flavobacteriales bacterium | reverse complement strand
AGCAGTACGTTAAGTCTAGGGATTTACAAAATTGGGTTTCGTTATAGACAATCACCGCTACAAATCAATAACACTATACTGAATGAGATTGGCATGAGTTTTGGAGCGTCTTTACCTATGCGATTTTCTGGATCCGGTTCAATGATCAATTTTGGTATTGAATTTGGTGAACGAGGAACAACAGACAACAACCTGATCAAGGAACGATTTATTACTGCGAGATTGGGGTTGTCAATTATGCCGGGCAGGTTTGACAATTGGTTCTGGAAAAGAAAATACAACTAAACAAAAAGTAAAAGCAAGGAAAATGAATACGAAACTGTTACTGTTCATTATTGGTCTTCTGGGAATCTCCCATATAGGCGTTACGCAGGAGTACAACTGTGACGATGCCTACATCATTTTTAATGATGCTTTAAAGTCTAAGGATTATCCAAGGGCATATCAGTTCTGGCAGGTGCTTATTACTGATGGTTGTGAGAGCAAGATCAAAGAAAAACCTACAATAATTACCAATGGCGGTGCCGTTGTTGGTAAGATGGTGAAGCAGGCCGAAGGCCCGCAGCAATTGGCCAGAAGAGACTCGCTCTATTACAATTTTCAGAAAGGAATTGAGGTACTTGGCCGTAATGGAAAGATCCTCGAAGCATTTGGGGGAACTTACGCTCGTTACGAGGCAAAAGCAAAGGCACAGGAAACCCATGACCTGTTGAATGAGTCGATCGAGCTGCTTCAGGAGAAGTCCAAGTCATCATCGGTGAGATATTACTACACGGCATGTTTTTACCTGTATCAGAGTAAGAAACTGGATAAAGGAGCTATGGTAACGGAGTACCTTAGACTAAAAGCGCTGGGAGAAAATGCCATTGCTGCCGGATCCAAGGATACAAAATGGCAACCGACGCTTGATTTCCTCCTTTCTATTGCGAAGAACTTCTTGACTTGTGATGTAATAACAGAGATCTATAAAGAAAAAGTAAATGCTGATCCGACAAATCAGGCTTTGCTTCAAGAAGCGTTTAAACTTCTGGATGATGCCAAATGCGAAAAACAGGATGTAAGCGTTGACTTTTACCTTCAGGTTCTTGAATTGAGCATTGCGTTGGAACCTTCTGCACAAGGTTACTATGGTCTGTCCAAGCTCCAATATGCGAAAGACAAGAAAAGTGAAGCTTGTGAAACGGCACAAAAGGCGTACGATCTTTGCGAAGACCAGGAGCTTAAACTTCAAATAATCAAGATCGGAGTATCCTGCGCGCCGGGCAAATGGTATTCGGTATGGATGAGTGATTTTCCAGCTGCGGGAGAACCGTGGTTGAACAAAGCGGTGCAAACGGCGAAACAAGTGTCAAATACGAGCCTGGACCCTAACTTAACAATGCGGAAGCTGGCCTACGCAAAAGCCATTGAACATTGCGAAAAGGCAAAATCATTGGATTCCGGGGTTTCGTCAAGAGCAACAAAGATGATCGATCAGTACAAATCATTGCTCCCCTCGTGCAATGAATTGTTTCAGATGGGACATGCCAAAGGTGATGTTGTAAATTTGGGTAGCTTAGGCGCAATTACAATTATGTGCCAATAATCTCCAGCCAATTAAAACGAAAGACATATTTATTTTAAGCATTCCCGTTCTCTTCATTACGGGATTGCTTGTTTCTTGTGGCAACGATATGGCAGAGATCAATTCTTTTGTCTTCGATTCCAACGCTCCAATAGAAGTTTCTACAGGAGTAACCATGCAATTGTCGGATGAAGGAATAAAACGGTATGTGCTGAATACACCAAGAATTGAGAAATTCATCATTGAAGAAGAAGAATTGTACAAGTTCCCCATAGGATTTGAGCTTTTGACCTATGATACTGCGGGGATCGAAGTAAGCAGAATTGTGGCTAACCGGGGCACCATGAAGCAAAAGCTGGGAGAAATTGTGCTGCGCGACAGTGTGCGGATCAGAAATGCGAACAATGAAAGCTTGGAGACTGAAATGCTCTACGTATTTATTGAGCAAGATTCAATCTTTACAGATCTTCCTGTAACAGTTTCTTCACTGGCAGGAACACTAACAGGAAAATTTGGATTAACTTCGGATTTGAATTTTACCGAGTATCGGATGAATAAAGTTCATGGGGAATTAGAAACAAGGGAAATATACGATGAGCAAGAAACAGAATAATCCGCAAAAACTTGGAAAGGTCTACAAATTCCTGGAAAGATTTTGGTTGATAGTAGCTGTAGTGTCTGTTTTTCTCACAATCTATATTGTAGCTGAACAAGGCTTTGAAAATTCAAAGCTGTATTTTATTTTACCAATAATTGCTATTGTGATCTGGATGATGAGGAGAAGACTCAGAAAGAGCTATCAACGAATGATGGAGGCTCAGGAAAATGAACAGCAATCGGGAGCATGACTGCTGAAGCAATAATCGTAATTGTTGTTTCTCTAATATGTTCTGCATTCTTTTCCGGCCTTGAAATCGCTTTCATTTCTTCCAATAAACTGAAAATTGAGCTGGACAGCAAGCAAGGCCATCTGAGTGCTCGTATTTTGAGCTTCTTTGCTTCCAAATCGTCCAAGTTCATTGGTACAATGCTTCTGGGTAACAATGTAGCGCTTGTAGTTTATGGCATTGCAATGGCGAGAGCAATGGAACCCATGATCCAAAGTTGGGTTGGGGATAATGAGGGGGTGATCTTATTGATCCAAACTTTTCTTTCAACCTTGCTGGTGTTGGTTACTGCTGAGTTTTTACCCAAAACCGTTTTCAGAATTAACCCGAACAAGATCCTGACGGTCTTTTCATTTCCGCTAATTATTATTTACTACATTTTGTGGATCCCGGTCTTTGTCACAATCGGCCTTTCGGATTTTGTTATTGGCCTTTTTCTTTCAAAAAGAGAAGATTCGGATAAGGTAGTGTTTGGAAAAGTAGATCTGGACGATTACCTGTCTGAGGTTGCGGATGCCGCTACAGAAAAGGACGAATTGGATTATGAGGTTCATTTGTTTCAAAACGCACTCAATTTTTCAAAAGTGAAAGCCAGAGACTGCATGGTGCCCCGAAATGAAATTGTAAGCGTCGAGATCAGTGCGTCAATTGATGAACTAAAAAAGCGGTTCATAGAAACGGGACTTTCCAAGATCCTGGTTTACCGTGACTCAATAGACAATATCATCGGTTATACCCATTCATTCGAATTGCTCAAAGAACCTGCAAGCATAAAATCCATTCTCTTACCAATCAATATTGTTCCTGAAACCATAACGGTGGATAAAGCGCTGAATGACTTGTTAGATAGTAATCGAAGCATTGCTGTTGTTGTGGATGAATTTGGAGGGACATCGGGCATGTTTACCACTGAAGATATTATGGAAGAGATATTTGGTGAAATAGAAGACGAGCACGATATTGAGGAGCTGATCGAAGAACCTCAGAAGGATGGCAGCTATATTTTTTCTGCACGAATGGAGATTGACTATCTCAACGAAAAATACAAACTGAAGATACCTGAATCGGAAGAATACGAGACTCTTGCCGGTTATATCATCAGCGCAGTGGAGGACATTCCGAATGCACAGGATGTGCTGGAAATTGATGAGTTTGATGTATGCATTTTGGAGGTTTCTGAACATCGGATCAACCTGGTCAAAGTGCTGCCTAAAAATAAAAATTGAGATAGATATCAATCCCTTGTGAAACTCCCTT
>JAAZYJ010000152.1 GCA_014239715.1 Flavobacteriales bacterium | reverse complement strand
TACCCATGGCAAAAGCTTCTAAACGCCCCATAATGATGCAATTGGTTATGATCAAGCCTACAAAAACCGACAGCTGCTTGGAAACATCGTACACAAATGCTTTAAGTACCATATCCACTAAGATCACAAGTGAGGCAACGATCACCAGCTGTACAATGATCCGGATCCTGGGTGGAATAAAGCTCCTGAGCAGAGAAACCACTACGTTTCCAATTACCAAAACAGCCATTACGGCAATTGACATTACGATAGCATTATCCAGCTGTACCGTAACTGCTAATGCAGAACAGATGCCCAGAACCTGAATGGTAACCGGATTGTTGTCATCCAGTGGATCTGTGATCAATCTTTTGTTCTTCTTAGAGAATAACGGCTCTTTTTCTTTTACTTTTTCTATTACTTCTTCTGCCATGCCTCTTATTTTTTGAATTCAGGATTATTATCAAAAAAGTTCTGATAGACCACGAATGACCTTTCTAACATTTCTGCGACACCCAATCCTGTAAATGTGGCTCCACTAATTCCATCTACCTGATGGTTGTTCAATTCATTTCCCGGTTTTTTCACTTCGAGCTTCAAT
Source organism: Flavobacteriales bacterium (assembly GCA_014239715.1). The sequence goes on along the minus strand of JAAZYJ010000152.1, from coordinate 11,131 downwards.
CTAGTCTTACCATCTTCTGCTACAATTCTTTTACCGACAAACTGATCCTGAAACCAATCTTCAGTAACCTTGGATCCTAATCCGGGAGTTTCGGCCTTGTGGTCAAATACAGAACCGCTAATAGTTTCGCAATTAGAGTTGATCCCTAAGTAGCCCCAAACATCATCCCACAGTCCGGTACCAACAGCAGAAACAACGTAAAATGTCGAATCTCCTTTCTCGCAAACAAATAATGGATAATGAATTCTGTCTTCTGCAGCCAATCCCGCTGCCAGCTTCTCCTTGCTGCCTTTATTGTTCTTGATCACCTTCTTCCCGTAGAGCTTGTATTCCTTACGCAGATCAATGTTAAACGCATCCAATTTGTTCTTGGAGTTAATTATACTATCTGCAGGAAGGTCACTCAACATCCTTCCTTCATAATTAAGTGTAATCCTTCTTTTTACGTACTTGTAGAACACCTCTTGCGCTGCAGCACGGTCAAAATCTTTTCCGCCGGTCTCTGCTATTCCAATTGCCTGAAGGATATTCTGCTTCTTTTCGTTCTCCTGATTGCTCTTTATAATGCCCTTCATAGATTCGTATGTGAAGGCCAACAGCCCACCTACGACAACCACCATGATCACCGCAAATAAAATTGTATATGAATTGCTTTCTTTATTAATGGCCATTTCTATGCAGGTTTAAGTCTACTTAATCTACGTTTAATATTCGATTGAATTACCATATGATCGATCAGTGGTGCACAAACGTTGGCGATCAAAATTGCAAGCATCACCCCTTCGGGGTAGGCCGGATTCAATATTCTAATGAGTATACCCAGGACCCCTCCAAGGAAGCCATAAATGAACTTACCTGTACCTGTTTGGCATGCCGTAACCGGATCCGTTGCCATAAATACCATACCGAACATAAACCCGCCCAGCATCAATTGATGCATCGGATTTAGCTCGAAATAAGGATTTCCACCGATCATAAAAAGTATTGCCGCCATTCCAAAGCCACCTGCAAAAAAGGACGCCATCACTTTCCAGCTGGCTATTCCTGTACCAAGGAGTAATCCTGCACCCAGCAAACAAGCAAGAGCTGACGTTTCTCCCACAGAACCGGGAATCAAGCCAAAGAATGAATTAGCCATGTCGAATTGACCTCCGCTGACGAACATCGAAGCAACTGCTTCCGATTGAGCCGCGCTGGCATCAAAGGTAGAAGCCAGCTCGCCCATTGCTGTAGCTCCCGACATACCATCCACCAGCTCAGGTGTATTGGCCAAAGCTTCGGGGATCTCTGTTCCATTTGCAAGATTTTCTTTAACTGCAATGCTCTTGTCCTTCATTGCTTCAAAATCAGAGATCCATACCTTATCGCCGGACATCTTTGTAGGGTACGCAAAGAACAAGAACGCCCTGGCCGTTAAAGCAACATTTAAAATGTTCATGCCTGTTCCGCCAAATACTTCTTTTCCTATTAATACCGCGAAGGCGGTCGCAGCTGCAACCATCCAAAGAGGAACATCGATCGGCATGATCAGCGGTATGAGCATTCCCGATACCAAAAACCCTTCTGCAACTGCATGCTGATTGCGTATCGCGAAAATAAATTCTACCCCAAGCCCGGTTGCATAAGATACTATGATCAGAAGCAGAATTTTTGGAAGACCTGCCATGAAGCAATCTAACACTCCGGCATCCCAGCCTGCTTCAGTAAGTCTTAAGCTCTGGTAGCCAGTATTGTAAATCCCAAACAGCAGACAAGGAACCATCGCAGTAATTACCAGCATCATGGTTCTTTTGAGGTCAATTGCATCACGAATGTGCGATCCGGACTTCGTTACATCCTTAGGAGTAAACATAAGCGTATCAAAAGCATCGATCAAAGGCCAGAATTTTTTAACCTTTTCCTTTGATTCAAGCTTATGGTGGACGTTATCGAATATATTTCTTAAAAACTTCATTTCCAGCTGTTATAAACACTCCTCTTTAATTATATCTAATCCATCTCTTACGATCTGCTGTGAGTTGATCTTGGATGTACACACAAACTCACACAGAGCAAAATCTTCAGGTGCTACCTCATAAATTCCGAGCTTCTCCATTCCATCTATATCGTTCGTCAAAATAGATTTCAATAAATAAACCGGATAAATATCGAAAGGAAATACCTTTTCATATTGTTCGGTAACCACAAAAGCCCTTTTCTCACCATTTAAATTCGTATCCAAGTCCCATCTTCTGCTAGGTGGATTAAGCATTGTGGGATACGCCATTGACATCGAAAACCGATTAAAACCTAAGCTAAGCCAACCGTCTTTTAAGAAAAACTTATGCCGATCCCCTTCTGGTATAACGGTTACCTGATGATGATAATATCCAACAAACCCATCCATGTCAGTCATGTCTCCGGTTAGCACATTACCCGATATGATCCTTGAATTTTCTGCGTCTATGTTGCCGTCGATCAGACTGGCGATTGAGGCGCCAATTTTTGTTTTGAGATACTTAGGCTCCTTGACCATTGATCCTGTTAGTGCAATTGTCCTTTCCGTGTCAAACCTTCCGGACATGAAAAATTTACCGATGGTGGCCACATCAGCAGGATTGACCGTCCAAACTACTTCACCCTTATTTATTGGTTCTATGTGGTGGATCTGTACGCCAACATTTCCACAAGGATGATATCCTCCGAAATAATTGATCTGCACATTGCTACAATCTTCAAAAACTGAGATCTGCTTTTTCTCCCCCCTAATGTTCAGGTGCAGGGTTCCTTCGGTAAGCTTTGCTAAAGCATTCACCCCTGTTTGAAACGAAGTCTGTTCATCTTTCAACAGATAATTATAATCAGGTGCTAACGGATGTGAGTCGAATGTAGAAACAACTATCATCTTAGGAGTATCCCCAGGATTAGCCACAATATCCACCGGACGCATTTTCACGAAAGGCCACAGGCCTGCTTCCAACATTTTTTCAATGATCTCATCCCTGCTCAACTCGCTCGGATCCGCAACATCGTGTGTTTCAAATGTATCTTTTCCGTCAGGTGTGATCAATACTTCTAAAATTTTACGCTTAGCACCGCGTTTAATTTCAGTGATCACTCCACTTACCGGAGAAATATATTTGACTTTTTCATTGTTTTTGTCGTAAAATAACACCGAACCTGCTTTCAGTTTGTGCCCTTCTTTGCCAATAAGTTTAGGCATAACACCATGAAAATCTGTAGGTTTTATTGCAAATTGCTTTGCTTCAACTGCATTGGCACAGACTTTGTCGGCCTCTCCCTGCAGTGCGATGTTCAAGCCTTTACGAATTTTAACGGCTTTAGACATAGTTGATATCTTAATTAAAAACAGAGTTTAAGAGGCGCTAAAATTATAAATTTGTTGGCAGTAGTGTGTCAAATAAGGTGCTTTAAGGAAATAATTAACCTAATTTAGAATGAATCTAAACAACGAAGTTCATCATACGTTATGAAAAGTTTCTTCATCATTATATTCAGTGTCAGTTGTTTTGCAGGAATTTCGCAGAATAATGACCTCAACTATTCAGAAAGTTCTGAAGCCGATTCGGAGGACCTGTACTATGACAATACAACCATGAGATATGATAACCGAGAATACAAGGGTTATATAAAAACGGTCACTCTACATAAACCCATTAGCCCTGTATCCGGTAACGTTCTTCATTTGAACTCGAATGACCGGCTTATACTTGGGTTTGACGATCTTGAAGGAGAAATAAAGGACTATAATTATACCGTGATCCATTGCAACAGCAACTGGGAGCCAAGCGACCTGATGGAAACAGAATATATTGATGGATTTTACGACAACTACATCTCAAATTACGACTACTCCTTCAACACGCTTGAAAAATACATTCATTACGAATTTGTATTTCCCAACGATGACGTAAAGTTGACAAAATCAGGTAATTACCTATTCTATGTTTTTGAAGATAATGACCAGGAAAAGCCAATTCTTACCAGACGGTTCATGGTTGCCGAGAACGGCATAAACATCTTTCCTTTTCTGAAACCTGCCAGTAAGATCGCAGACCGAGATTTCAGGCAGGAGATAGACTTCAATCTCACATATGGATCAGTTAGGATCTTGAATCCTATCTCCAATCTGAAAGTCATTCTGCAGCAGAACGGTAGGTTTGACAATCAAATCTCAGGTCTGAAGCCAATTTTCATCAAAGACAATGAGCTGGTTTATGACTACGACGAGAAAAATGTGTTTGACGGTAATAACGAATTTCGTTTTTTCGATTTTAAGAGCTTCAATTATAAGTCCATAAATATTCTGGATTTCTCAAAGAACGACACAACGAATTTTATTTACTTAAAACACGATCTGAAAAGAACCTATAAGAATTATTACACGGTAAGTGAGTTGAATGGAAAATATGTTATTGACTGTGAAAACAGCAATGATCCGGACATTGATTCAGATTATGGCTTTGTGCGGTTCAGCCTGAAATATCCTGAACAAATCAGTGGTGGGGATCTATATATCTTTGGTGCCATATCGGATTGGAAATTCAAAGAGGAATGTAAGCTCACATACAATGAGAAAGCAGGGTTTTACGAAGCAAATATTTATTTAAAGCAGGGATATTACAATTATCAATATGCCCTTTTGAAAGACAATGAAAGCATTGGATCAATCAGTTTTATCGAAGGAAATCACTTCGATACGGAAAACGATTATACCATATATGTTTACTACCATGATCCTACCGATCGATTTGAGCGCCTGATCGGTGTCAGACATTTTAATTCACTCGACACCCGATAAGTTAATTTTGTAAAAAAATCATTGATTTAATTGAAATATTTCTTTACTTGTTGCCATGAGTACAACCGTAAACCAAGGAATACGAATTAATGTAGAAACAAACTACAAGGAGGAGTACTCGGATCCTGAAGGGAACCATTTTTTATTCGGTTATAAAGTCACCATTGAAAATACGAACAGCTTCCCTGTCCAGCTTTTGAGACGAATTTGGTTTATCGTGGACTCTATTGCTGAAAATCGACAAGTAGAAGGTGATGGTGTTCTGGGCCTACAACCGGTTCTGGATCCAGGAGGAGTTTATACTTACCAATCCGCTTGTGATCTAAAAACCGATTATGGATCAATGCATGGGTATTACCTATTTAAAAATCTAAGCTCAGAAAATACGTTTCGTGCGGAAATTCCGGAATTCAAGCTAACAGTACCCTATAAATTCAATTAATATCAGCTAAATAAAAGGTGTTCTGCTTTTGCATACATTTTTAATCTTTGTTGACAAAAGTTGATTGTCTTTTTTTCGTCCAAATTACCGTTGATCCACCTCCGAAACAAGCAGCAATTTCTTTTTTCTTTTGTTTCCAATACCATTTTCCGTTGTTATATTTTGTAGTAACAAAAACAAAATGACACGTGGCAGAAGGACATTTGGACTTTGATTTAACAACATCAACCATTTCACCATTTTCGTTGTAGTTAGTATCCAAATGCCAGGCAGACCACTTATTGACATTTGAAATAGAATCGGCATTGGTTTGAGCTACCGTTTTTGAACAGATGAATAATAGCGTTGATATGAATAGTAAATTCTTCAAACCTTTACTTGTTGCTACGTATTATAGGCTATATCACACCTATCAAATCCCTGCAATTGGGAAACATTAGTGTCTTTATCGTACCCTACTTGTACTTGATCTCGAATTCTGATCTTCGATTCACGGCATGTTCTTTCTCTGAACAGTCCTCGGGCTTATGACAGTTGTTAACAAAATTAGTAGCACCCATCGATTTTGTTCCAATTCTAATTGCCGATATTCCTTTAGTGATCAGGTATTCCTTTACCGATTTGCTTCTTTTCCAGGAAAGACTTTCGTTATACTTATCAGGGCCACGACAATCTGTATAGGACTTAATATACAAGAGTGATCCTTTGTTCTCTTTCAATTTAACAGCCAATTTATCCAATTGATCTTTCGATCCATCGGTCAATGTTGACTTGTTGTAATCAAAATAAATTTTATCCACCGCGTATCCGGCATAATCCATTGACAGGTCGTTATCTTTATTTAAATCTATCTTCTCCGGCAGGTTCTCATCAGCCTTGATCTCAATTGATTTTGGGTAGTATCCTTCCTTATCCAGATTTAGCGTGTAATTTTTTCCGGAGGATAAGGCAATATCGAATCGACCATCTTTGTCTGAATAAACAATGATCTTTTGTTCTGTTTCTTTATCCACCAAAGTGATTTTTACTTGTGCTATTCCCTTTCCGTCTGTTTTGCTGGTTACCAGGCCACTTGTAGGAACACCTGAAGGCTGCAGATTAATATCAATGGACCTTGTTCCATCCCAATTATCTCCGGTAAAAATATTTGCAAGGCCATCAAAACCGTCAATCGAGGCAACGATCTGATAATTTTTGTCTTTATCCAGAATAAAGTTATACTTTCCATCCGCACCAGTAGTAAAACTAGCGATCAGGTTTCCTTCATCATCGTATAATTTCACTATTGCACCTTGTACAGGCTTGCCATCTGAATCATAGATTACACCTGAAACTGACGTCGAACCGCTCAATTTAATATCTGTCGACTTGGTCGTGTCCCAGCTATCATCGGTCACCACGTGAGCACTTCCGCTGAGGTCTCCTTTTTCCGCGAGTATATCGTATACCTTATCTTCTTCAAGTAAGAACTGATATTTCCCGTCAGCATCAGTCCAGGATTGCACCAATAAATTCCCATTCTCATCATATAGCGTGATCTTCGTATTCGAAGCGGGTGATCCATCGTCATTCAAAACTACTCCTTGCACCGTATCAGTTGGTAATAATGTCATGTTCACAAAATCGTCTCCATCCCAATTATCATCTATGACGATCTCCTGTTTCGCACCTAAACCAACCGAGCTTGCTATCAGCTCATATTTCCCTGGTGGCACGTTAAATACGTAATACCCATTCTCATCGGTTTTGATCTGGGCTATTTCAATCCCATTCGTATCCAAGATCTTTACCAGAGCACCCTCGATCGGGTTCCCCAATGAATCTGTAATAATTCCCTGAACCACTTCCGTAGGCAAAAGTGTAATGTTCGTTTCCATATTGGTATCCCAGTTTTCATTAGTCGCTATATCTACCTGACCTTGATAACCGTCTGTTTTGGCAATGATGCTGTATTTTTCATCTTCGTCTAAAGCAAGCTGATACCGTCCTTCATTGTCAGTTTTTGTAACCACTAATGGTTTGCCATCCGCATCATATAAGGTAACCTCCACACCACCGACAGGAGCACCTGTTTCGTGCTGAACGAATCCCTGCACCGTTGGTGTCGGAATTAAATTCAGATCCAGTGGTTCTTTACTGTCCCATGATGCATCAGAAACGATTGTTTTTCGGGCTGCAAAACCGTTTGTCGTGGCAACTATCTTATATGTGCGATTTGTGTCAATATCAAAAAGATATTTCCCGTCTTCATCTGTCCTAATTTGGCTGATCTCCTTCCCATTTTCATCCAACAGCTTTACCAGTGCATTAGCCGCTGCTGAACCGTCCTCATTGATCACTTTTCCTTGCACATAGGAATCGTCCAGCTTCAAGCTGAACATAAACATGTCATCGTCACCAAATCCACCATGGTATCGGTTCGAGACCACAAAACCCTCATCTGGATTGGTTCTGCTGATCAACAAACCAATATCGTCTGCCTCTGAGTTAAGCGGTCTTGGAAGGATTTCCCTTCCTTTTGCTTCAGAACCTCTCACAGCCACCTTGAAAAGATCCAATTCACCGAATCCAATGTGCCCATTCGAGGCAAAATACATAGTACTGTCGTTATACAGATATGGAAACAGTTCGTCTCCCGGAGTATTCACTTCAGGCCCAAGGTTGGTCGGTTCGTTCCAGCTACCATTAGGCTGTTTTTCGACGTAATACAAATCGGAGCCACCTTCTCCACCCGGTCTATCCGATGAAAAATACATTTTCATACCGTCTTCGGTCAAAGACGGATGTCCTGACCCATCTTCATTGTGTAGCTTCTTGATCTTCACCTTTTGAACATCTACCAATTTCTTATTGACGGTATCCAGCTTCCCTTTGAATAAACGGGGATGGCTTCGAGCATCCGGGTTCCACTTGTTGAGCAGATCAACCTTAGTAAAATAAATTTCGCCATTCACTTCATCAATGTCAAAATCTCCGATATGAAAATGGTCATCTTCGGCGACCATAATAGGTTCACCATGCATATCACCTGTTATAGGAACATAGTACAGCTCGGCTAGCGGACGTTCTGCCGAACCATATTCAAGAGCATCCATGTCGATGCTATCATTTCCATAGTCTATATGGGGCCGCTTGTTGTCCTCATCAAACTTGACCTCATCACAATACATAAATCCGTCTTTGTAGTAACGAGGACAAAATTCCGAAAGCCCACTATTGATCGTTTCCAGATTGGTAAGCTCTAATCGTTGCTCAAGACCATATTGACTTTTCTGAAAATCAAGTTCCTTCAAACTTAGGTTATTGAAATAATCCAATGAGTCTTCTTCACTGTATTTGAGGAACCATTTTCTGGCCTCATCGAATTTACCGGTGTTTTTGAGACAAACCCCATAATAATGATAGTTCAATGGGCTAATACCTTCCGCTGAAACCACCACGGAAAATTGTTTTTCAGCATTTTCAAAATCATGGATCCTGAAATAGCAATACGCATATTTGATCTGATCTTCATCGCCAATGCTATCAACCTTCTGGAAATATTTTATAGCTTCTCGGTACTCAAAATTATCGAATAGATCGTTGGCTTCCTTTAGCTGTGCAAAAGACTGGGAGCCAACAATACAAATCAGAACCAACTGAAGAAAGCGAATCTTCATGTTTTAGATTGTTTAATGGTTAGATTAAGTGCCTTTTGAATAAGAAGAATATAGTCGATTTCGCTTATGCCAGGGTGCTTTTCCCTTACCGCCCTTGAACATTTTAACTCCAAGGAATACCTCATGAGAACCGGAGCTATAATTCATAATGTCAGATAGCGTATAATCGTACGCATACCCAAAGCTGATCGCACCAAGATCAGCTCCGATCATGCTTACAAATGCATCATTGAATCTATACGAAAACCCGATCCAGTATTTATTTTTCAGAATGAAACGTGAATTGATGTCCAACTGAAAAGGCGCATTCATCATGTACCGAAACAACAAGGATGGTTCTATGTTAAATGACTCTCCAACTACGAAGTTGTAGCCACCATTGAAATAGAACGCCCGATCCAATGTGTTGGTCACCGGTGTTGTAATATCAAAAAGGTCGTTCTTGCTTTCCATTAGATTAAATGCCGAAAGTCCAACGAAATGCCTTTCTCCATACCAATAAAGTCCAAAGGTAAAGTCAGGCACAAGCTCGTTGCTCGTCTGATTCAAAATAGCCACATCGTTGGGTAGTTCAGTTATTAGCTTATCCCGATTTAAGATGAATTGCGTAAGATGAGCTGCCAGACCAAAAGACAGTTTGGATCTGTCGCCGGTTTCAATATGATAGCTGTATGCTGCACTCAACCCCGTTCTTCTTGTTGGTCCGGAAACATCGTTGTAAATGTTGACCCCCATCCCCATAGATTCACCCATGAACGTATGTGCTGATAAAGTCTGAGTCACCGGAGCATCTTTCATCCCGGCCCATTGACGCCTAAAGCTTAGTGCAACCGGAGCATACGACTCTGATCCTGCAACAGCAGGGTTGATCGAAAAATCATTGAACATGTATTGACTATACATTGAGATCTGCTGAGCTTGTATAGCTCCTGAGAACAAAAAGGCAATCCCTATTAAAATTACTTTATTCATAATTTTTGAATTAGCAATAATTTATCGAACGATCGTTAACGGACCATTTTGATCCACACTTTCGTCCAACTTTAACACATAATAATACGTTCCGGCAGGAAGGTCATTGCCATTATACTGACCGTCCCATTGCACAATTGGATTGTTCGATTCGAAAACCAACTGGCCCCACTTCGAATATACCTGCACACTTACTGAATTGTAAGCACTAAAATCCAGGTTCCAGGTATCATTCATACCATCTGCATTCGGTGTAAATGAATTAGGTACCTCTACACAACCCATCTCATCAGTTATTTCAATACCCGAAAGCTGGACGGTACAATTTGATCCGTCTGTGACCACTACAGAATGGATTCCCACAGGTGCATAATGATATGGATTATCAAATGTTCCATCCAACCAGTAATAATCGTAAAAACCTGTTCCTCCCAACGGGTAAACCGTTATTGTAACGCCTCCTTCTGCACAAGGTTCAGATGAAATTTCGTAGGTAGCGGTTAATGGATTTGTTGACACAGATACGTTTGCTGTAGCCGTATCAGAGCATCCGTAGTTATCCGTATAAATGTAGGTAATTGTATGTACACCGGTTCCTGCGCTGCCTGGATTAAATGTTCCCCCGGAAACTCCTGACCCTGAGTACACTCCTCCGTTTGGAAATCCATTTTCCAGATCAACAATGGTCCCGTCACAAATGTCGTCAAAAGGAACCAATATAGCACTTACTTCCGATAAGACAACCGTGAAAGAAACACATTCAGAATGTCCACAAACTCCACCTTCCGCTCGGGCGTAATACGTTGTGGTTACTCCCGGGGAAACCATAAGACTATCACCTGTTCCAAGCTGGATCTCACCGCAACCATTCTGATACCAGATCCATTCTGCACCGGGTGCAAGAGAACCTCCTACAATATACATTGTCAGATCTGTGGAATCGCAGATCACAGTATCCGTTGACATGATACCCGTTGGAGCCACATTGTCTAGTTCAACTGTCAGATCCTGACTTGCTGAGTCAATACAACCATTACCATCCGTATACGTGTAGGTTACCGTGTGAGTGCCTACCCCTGCTGCTGCAGGATCAAAAACACTTCCTGCAACTCCAGTTCCGGCATAGACCCCGCCTATTGGGAATCCACCTGACAGAGTAAACGCACTGGATGAGCTCACACATAAAGTATCAAATGGTACAACTAAAATTGCATTCACCGAAATAACGGAGATCATGACCGAAGCACATTCCGTATC
>JAAZYJ010000101.1 GCA_014239715.1 Flavobacteriales bacterium | reverse complement strand
TATATCTCTGGTAAGTTTTCTTAAAAGCAACTTGAACATCGCGAATGTCCAACAAGGATTGTTTTACATATGTATTATATGTCATATATTCTTTTTCAAGCTCAAGTCTAGCATCAATAGATGCATAATTCATATAGCCGAACCAAAGACAGACTAAAATTAAAAATGGGATTAAGATAAAACGAGATTTTCGTTTTAAGATCCCCATGATGTGCAAGATCATAAGAGTTCCCATCAGTAAAAGTGCTAATCCTGCATAAACGAATTGTGGCGTTTGCTGTACTCCGGTATCCTGATTAACGGATAACCCTACTATTAGCATTGCAATTCCGGCCAATGTGAAAATACCGGGGAAAATGTACTTTCCCGCACTATGCATTAATTTGTCATATCTATCCATTCCTATGCCTCTTTTTGAAGTGATACAAAACTACAATTTTTTTAATACTGAATCAGGTCGTAAAAAAATCAGATCCTACAAAATTTAACTCAGTAATTTACTTTAATTTCATTTGCTAGTCAATTTGTCCTTTAAGATGCATGTCTGAAATCAATTCCACAGAAATAACGGATCATTTTTACAAGATATTGTTGTCTAATTTCAGACATGAACCAACAATCGAGCAGAAAGCAGTATTCAGGTCTTTGAGTACCTACCTTCTTGAAGGTACTCAAAAGTCAGTTTTCTTGCTAAAAGGATATGCCGGAACAGGTAAAACATCGATAATTGCGGCTTTGGTCAAGTCTGTCCCGGTAGTGCAGAAACAGGTTAGCTTGCTGGCTCCAACCGGACGAGCGGCTAAAGTAATGACAAGCTATTCCGGAAAACAGGCGTCGACGATACATAGAAAGCTCTACTTTAAAACAAGTAAGGGTGGGATGAATTATTTTTCATTGATGCAGAATTTACATAAGAACACTGTTTTTATAGTGGATGAAGCTTCAATGATCTCCGTTAAACGTGGGGTTAAGAATCCATTCGAAGATGAGCGTAGTTTGTTGGGAGATCTCGTTCAATATGTTCAGCAAGGTGAAGGATGTCAGCTCATCATGGTTGGAGACACCGCTCAATTACCTCCGGTTATGGAGGAGGAGAGTTTTGCATTGCAACCTGGGTTTATCCAAAGGAAGTATTCCCTATTGGTACATGAGGTGGAGCTGAAAGAGGTCATGAGGCAAATAAAGGAATCGGGGATTCTTTACAATTCCTTTCAAATAAGAAGCCAGCAGCAGATCCTGAGTGAAAAAAAAGAAGGTCAGCTTAAATTCCCACAGTTATCAACGACTCAATTCGATGATATAATCAGGATTGACGGGTATGGACTGCATGACGAGCTGGAGCGTAATGTTGATCTTTACGGTATACAGAATTGCATGGTCGTTACACGATCTAACAAAAGGGCAAACAAATTCAATCAGCAGATCAGAGTTCGAATTTTATGGCATGAAGATGAAATTTCTTCCGGAGACCTGTTAATGATTGTCAAAAACAACTACACGTGGCTAGGAGAGGATTCCAACGCCGGCTTTATAGCGAATGGGGACACAATAGAGATATTAAACATTAGAGGATATGAAGAGCTTTACGGAAAAAGATTTGCTAATGTGATCTGTCGGATGATTGATTATCCTGAAGAACCGGATCTCGAAGTTAAGATCATGCTTGACACGATCATGGTTGATGGGCCGAGTTTGCCAAGCAAAGAGATGAAAGAGTTTTTTCAGGCGGTTGAAGAAGATTACATGGAGTTTTCGAACCGAAAACAGCGAATAAAAATGGTTTTGGAAAGCCCATATTTTAATGCTCTTCAGGTTAAGTTTGCTTATGCCGCTACCTGTCACAAATCACAAGGAGGGCAATGGCCGGTTGTTTTTATTGATCAGGGGTATTTAACTGATGAGATGATGAACAGAGATTATCTGCGATGGCTATATACGGCGATTACACGTGCACAGGAAAAAGTTTACCTGGTCAATTTTCATAAAAACTTCTTTCCAGAAGAGGTGGAGGATTAATTCTACAAAGCTCCCCCTGTCTCGATTTTAAAGGGTTCCGGCAAAATACAAGGTTCTATTCATACCCAATTATAACTTTTTGGGAAACTTAATTGGGCATTTGGGAAGTTCACGATCATCAGAATAACCAACTGGGCGTAATAAAAACTAGAAATTTTAAAAGCCTAGTTATGAAAATCGATACAACAAAATTAATCTTAACCGCACTGATCACAATCTCTTTTTCCTGGTTACACGCAGCGGAGCTACAATCGTCGGGAAACTCAACGGATTGGCACGATGCAAACGCCTGGACATTAATATCCGGAACCGAAAGCGACACAATACCGGATGCGGATGACATAGTTACCATTGCAGATGGTGATACAATAATAATAGGAGCAAGCGCTTCTTGTTTAAGCCTTTTTGTAACAAGTACAGGCGGAAACACTGTGCTTACTACAAATTCAGGAACAGTTTTAACCATTGGAGATGAGTGGCAGCATTTGGGCAATGCTGCTAGTGCAAGAGTGGAGGTAACTGTTAATGGGACTGTAGATGTTGCCGGGCGTTATTATATCAATTCTTCAAATGCAGATTTTGATTGTGACATTACAATTTCCAGTCTTGGGCAAATCAACGCCAATTACGGTCTAGTGAACACAATGGACATAACGAACTCTACGGGGTCCGTTTTTGCTTGCGCTGGTGTATTTAATATTGCTTCATCAATAGAATTTATCATGCAAGGAAGCAGCCAAATGACCGTTGATCTTACCGGAACGATGGATGTAGGAAAAAGCCTGGAACTAAATACACAAGGTGTTTCAGGAGGAATTGACTTTAATCTTGATGGTGGAACACTTGATATTGACCAACACCTGATCTTAATGGCGAACGGCGGAGCTTCTGCAGATAGCTTGATTGTTAATATGGAGTACGTAGGTGCTCGTCTGGAGATCTATGACTCAGTAAAACTAGACTCAAGTGGAGGTAAAATTTTAGCCAATGGACTCAACTCAACCGTTTCCTTTAACGGATCGGACCAGTCCATACTTGTTGACACAAATGTTTTTTATTATAATCTGGAGCTGGCAGGGTCAGGTACGAAGACACTTCAAGGTGACCTGTCCTCTACAAATATTTTCGGAAATGTAACTGTTAATACGGGAGTTACATTTAATACGGATGGCAACCAACTTGATGTCCCTGTTGATCTGACCATAAATGGGACCATGAATACTTCTGATACTATTAATATTAATAGTGATTTGACGATTGGTTTTGGAGGAACGCTTACATCAACGGCGGCGATGAATATGAATCTTGCAGGAGACTGGTTGAACTTAGGAACATACACATACGCAACAGGAGACAATGTTGTACTTAACGGTTCTTCTCAGCAAACAATTGGAGGGAACACATCATGGTACGAGCTGACACTAAGTAACTCAGGAGGAGCTGCTGTAGTAAATGGAACACAGAATATAGAAGGAATACTTGACATCGACGAAGGAGTTTTCAGCGCAAATGGATACCCCGTAGTACTTGTTTCGGATGCTTCAGGAACGGCGCAAATGGACAATGTAGGAACAGGATCTTATGTAGGAGATCTAGAGGTGGAAAGATACGTGGATTGCAGCAAAAATGGCTGGAGAGAAATTTCTTCACCTGTAGATTCGACTACATTGGAGGATTGGCAGAATAATGGCATCACTTTTTCAGGCTTTACAGGTTCAACTTACCCGTCATTTGGTTGGATCAATGCATATAGCTACAATGACACCTTAGCAAATGGAGTTGACGAAGACGGCTGGGTGGAAGCTGCTGACATTGCGGACACAACAGGTCCTTCACAGGGGTGGAGAGTTTATTTGGGCTCTGCGGCACACCGCCTGGATGTTACAGGAACACCATATCAAGGCGATTTTGCAATGAATTTGAAATATGAAGATGATGCAGGCGCTGCTGATGAAGAAGGATGGAATTTAATTGGAAATCCATTCCCATGTACAATTGACTGGGACGCAATTGATGCCGGAAACAAGGTGAACTTGGATGATGCTTACTGGGTATGGATTACAGAAGGCGTTGTAACGCCTCAGTATGGTCTATACGTTGGAGGAGACATAACCGGCACGCACGGAACCACACAATATATGCCTCACTCTCACTCCTTTTGGGTGCATGCTACTGCAGACAACCCTTCAATTACTATAAGAGAAGCAGATAAGAACACGACCGATCAGGACTTTTATAAAAGTGGTGCAACAGCAGCCAATGACCTGATCAAGATAAGCGCTTACAACTCTGCAGACCTACTATGCGACGAGGTCATATTGAAGCTAAGAGATGATGCGGATAACAATTATGTTGCCGGGGAGGATTTTCCAAAGAGATGGACGGCAGCTAGTTTTATCGAAGAGACAACCAGCTTGATGTTTGTATTGGGCGGAAAAGAAGTTTCTTACAATACGATCTCATCCACTACACAAGACGTTTACTTGAAGTCTTATATCGGCGCTAACTTTACGGGAGACGTAACGCTTAAGTTTGACAATTTGGAAAATTATAAAGGAAATGCATGTGTGGTTCTTGAAGATTTGCATACAGGAAGTACGCAGGATCTTAGAGTGCTTTCTGAGTATACATACACCAAGAATTTTACTGAACCTGATGTAAGATTTGTGATACACATTACAGAAGAGGTCGCAAGTGTTAATCCTGTTTCACCAACATGTTCCGGAGATATGGATGGGGTAATTGAGATCGAAGGCATCTCCGCAAGCTCATACACACTTGAATGGAAGGACGCAAACGGTACAGTTATCGGTACAGGAAGCGACACACAACCTTCATTTGACGTTACAGGTTTGGAGGCAGGTCAATACACAATATCCTTTAATGTAGGTTGCGAACTCACTGAAATGAACGTAGAGGTTTTACCAACGAACCCTGTTAGTACGGAAATTGTTCTTTCAAACCCAACCATAGATATCGCCATGGGCGAATCACCTATAGTAGATTGTTACACAAAAGAAACTTGTAATCTGACCTGGGATATGGGTGACGGAAATGTATACAACACAGAATCTCCGGTACACGATTATACAACTACAGGAAACTATACAATTTCAGTCGAAGCTGTGAACGATAGAGGTTGTGTCGGAAACAACTCAGTTTCAATTGAGGTAATCAATTCTTCACCTACTTCAATTGAAGAGAATGATCTAACATCAAACGCCTCTGTATACACAAGTGGTAGTGAAATTGTGATCGAAACGAGTTTTGAAGAGCAAATGGATGCTGCTATAACCGTCTTGACGATCGAAGGAAAAATAATAGCACAAGAGAAAGCCCTCCTTGGTTACAATGAGCTGAGAATGCCAAAGAAAGGTGCAAGTGGGATCTACCTTGTAAATATTCAGTTGGATAACGGTGAAAATTTAACATACAAGATCCAATAAGAAACACATATTTAATGGTCAATTTGATCGAAGACTAGGGATATACTGGGCATCCCTTCTCTTCGATCTTTTGGCATTTAGTCGTAACTCAGATCACTGCTTTATCCGAGAAACATATTTCTTCTGAAAAACGAAATGAAGACTGATCCCCCGGAATATCATCCATGCTGCAAAGGCCCCCCAAATGCTGTATAAGCTTGGGTATAACCACCCCGCTCCGAATAGGATGGGAACAAAAACAACGAAAGTGCCAATAAGCAGGGTGTTCCGTAATACTTTAGCTTCTCCCAGGCCTTTGAAAATCCCATCATAACTAAAAGCAACAGAATTAAAAGGCTGCATGACGATAACGATCCAGAAGAATGAATAGAAAATATCCCTTACCAAGAGATCTTCTGTGAATACACTCCCAATGAATAAGTAGAATACAATGTATACGAGGGCAAGCCCTGACCCTATTAAGACGTTTATTTTTAACAGGTCGTTTCTGAGCACCACCAGCTTCTTGTAATTACGCTCTCCTAGAAGCTTGCCGGATATTGCATTGCCCGCATTGGAAAAACCATCAATGAAATAGGAAGAAAACAGCCAAATATTTATGCCAATAGCATACGCAGCCAACGAACCTTGCTGTATTTCTTCGTAGCTGTTAGCGAAGCGAAGCGCAACGATGAATGCTCCACTCACTGCTATTGTCCGAATAAACATGTTCGCAAAGATCAAGAACATGTTTTTTAACTCGTTTACTTTCGATCGTATGTATAGTATATTAAATGGGGTTTTTTGCTGCATATAGTAAATGCACATAACGGTCATCACCCCTTGCGCTATTAGACTTGCCCAAGCAGCTCCGGCAACCCCCATAGGTGCAATATGCCCCATTCCATTTACCAATACCAGATCCAACACAAGATTGATGGCTCCTCCACTCAGACTAATTATCATTGCCCAGCTTGTGTTTTGAAGTCCTCTGAAAATTCCGAATGCACAAGCAATAAATAAAGAAAGCGGAAGGCCTGCAGATCGTATGTTGTAATATGTGCTGGCCTGATCAATTATAATAGGACCTGATTTTGCATACAAAAAGTCGCTTATCGGCAAATAGAAATAGGATGTGCTTAACCAGGCTACAATCCCGAGAATAAAGCTTGAAAAAAGAGCCACCGGAATGAGTGACTTAATGTGTCCCAGATCGTTTTTTCCTAGATACTGAGAGGTTAAAGCTGATACGGCTGTTCGCAGCTGAGCCAGGCTCCAGACCAGAAGTGATATCAAACCAGCTGCAAGACCAACGCCTCCTTGTGCCTC
>JAAZYJ010000256.1 GCA_014239715.1 Flavobacteriales bacterium | reverse complement strand
TACATCCTGCCTCAGACCAAACAATAAGTTCTATGTCGTACGGGCCGTTACTCGGAAAAACAACGGTAATTTCGAATACACTTGAGGTTCCGGCTGAACCGAATGTCCACTGAACCTGGGAAGAGTCACTGCTCAGATTCGTGAATTCTACAGTGTCGTTCGAGATCGTATACGAGAAATTTGCAGAAACTTCTTCATCTCTGAAGATGGAATCGATTTCTTTCGCTGCGCAGGAAATGGTCCAACCGTCCAGGATCTTCGTGTGCTCAATTGTAAAATTCCCCGACGAAATAAAATCATGGCATGAGCTGTCTCCCGTACTTGTAGCGCCATCACCCCAGATCGTCTCTGTATCGTTCACCGAAGTTTTACTGTACATCTTGTGACCGAAGATCGGAGATGTGCTATCCGTTTCGACGCATATTGTTGCAGCGGTACAACTTGTGTCCGGCCCTGTAATGGTAGCATCCAATACCAGATCGTAGGATACGATCGGTTCGAGCAGATAATCATAATTCCAACCGGTAGGAAATCCGCCGGAGATAAAGGCCGGGTGGTTGGTTTGATCATACCAGTCTACGTATGACGCTCCACTACCATCGTCATAGTATACCGCGCTAAGGCCTTCTGATGCACCGTCCCAAAAAGCAACACTGTTGGTAGCAATGCCTAAATTTTCACTGGTTATTCGGCCATCGATTACAATGAAATACTCTTCACTGGTAGTTACTGGTGTGGGCCAGCTAACACATTGACGCGTTATGTCTATCGGAGTACCCGAGCTCAATGGAGCGGTACTTGAAGCGGAAGCCATGATCGTATCCGGTAACTTATATCCGCCGGCAGTGTCAACGCTGTACATATGCACATTGAACGCAGCAGGTACTGTGCCCGTAATGTGGGTTTTGGCATAAAAACAAGCACCGTGTACTGTAATTGGTTGAGGAGCTTCAAAACGCTGTCCCACCTGTGGATAATCACCGCCTGATGTACCCAATGCAGCAACTGTTTGCCATTCCGTGTCAGTTGCTTTGTCAAGCGTGTAAAGTACGGTGTCATTACCACATGCAGTTATGCTTTTACTTTCTTGATGGAAACTGTTTTGAGCTTCTCCACCTTTTTTGTCTTTAACCATTCCATTTTGTCCAATGGAATTCAAAGCCATGAGCATACCCATTGCTATAAGCATTACACTTTTTTTCAATCTCATCCTGAATAGTATAGGTTGTTTCATACGCAAAAATAATCAAATTAAATCTGAATTTCAGTTTAATATAGAGCAGCGAACTCGAAATAAAAAAAAAGATTGACGAAATGATCAAATAAATTGTCGAACGACCTATTTTACGACAACACCCATGGAAGAGAACTTTTCAATTCGCTCCTGGATCCTTTTGTCTGCTTTCATTTTGCCGAGTTTTGTCAGATTTTTCTTCAGCTCTGTTTTCAACTTCTTATACATGCTTTCCGGATTAGCGTGTGCGCCTCCAAGCGGTTCTTTAATGAAGCCGTCAATAAGCTTGTTCTTGTGCATGTTTCTTGCTGTCAGTTTGAGAGCATCTGCAGCTTGTTCTTTGAAATCCCAGCTTCGCCATAGAATGGAAGAACATGATTCCGGTGAGATCACGCTGTACCAGGTGTTTTCGAGCATAAGCACTTTGTCTCCAATGCCGATTCCCAAAGCACCGCCTGATGCTCCTTCTCCTATGATCACGCAGATCACGGGGACTTTCAGGATCATCATCTCGTAGAGGTTCCTGGCAATTGCTTCTCCCTGACCTCTTTCTTCTGCCTCAAGTCCCGGGTAGGCTCCCGGTGTATCGATCAGGCAAACGATCGGTTTGTCAAATTTTTCCGCAAGCTTCATCAGACGCAGCGCTTTCCGATATCCTTCAGGGTTGGCCATGCCGAAATTCCGCATTTGCCGCTGCTTGGTCTTTCTTCCTTTCTGTTGCCCAATGAACATTACGGTTTGGCCATCAATTGACCCAAATCCTCCGATCATGGCTTTATCATCTCCAATGTTTCGGTCTCCGTGAAGCTCCATGAAATCACCACCTGTCATTTCCTGAATGTAATCCAGCGTGTAAGGCCTTTCCGGGTGTCGAGACAGCTGGACCTTTTGCCAGGGCGTTAAATTGTCGTGTATTTCTTTACACTTCTCTACTAGCTTTTTTTCAAGATCTTCCAGCACTTGCTTAGCGTCCACTCCACCTTTTTCCGAGAGTTCTTTGGCTGACTCCATTTGGTCCAGAACTTCTTTGATCGGTTCTTCAAAATCTAAGAAAATTGTTTGCGTTGTATGCATTTCAATAACTTTCGGTGGCGCAATTTACACATTTGTTATCATCACACGCTTCAAAAACCTGAATAATCACCTCCTGGCCCTCAAATAGAATAACAGGGTCACAACTCCGAAAATAACGTTGGAGATCCAAACTGCGACAAAAGGATTTAATCCCGCATTTGCGGAGGCGACAGAAGTGATTTTGGAAATAAAAAATGAGATCGCCCCGATCGCCAATCCAAAGATCAAATTAAGGCCTGTTCCACTACGTTTCTTTTTATAGGAGATACAGACTGCAAGAATAATTAATATGAATACTGAAAACGGAGTTGCCGTTCTTGTATATATCTCAATATTAGCTAGATTCGTATTGCCGGTTCCTTTTCCTTTCTCTTCATTCCTGTGAACAATTAATTGTGGTGTCTCCATTGCTCCGAAAGATTCGCTTCTCCGTCCAAGATCGAGCCCCGTGAAAGAGAAAACTGTGTCTAATTCTTCACCGGTTCTTACTTTTTCGCCATCAGGTCCGATCTCCCGTATAAAATAATCTCGAAGGGTCCAGCTTCCGGTTGAGCTGTCACCTTCTGCCGTTCGGCATTGAAGCTCATAATATTTTTTGTTCTTTCCATTCTGAGGTTTGAATTTCTTCATGGAAAAACGATTGGCAAGGTTGTTCTTGAAATTGAAAACAGAATAATATATGATGGTTCCTTCTTCAACTTCAAGATATTGCTGCATAATTGCACTATTGAAATTGGTATGGGCATTTTCGTATTGAAGCTTCTTGAAATTGGAGCGAGGTACCACAAAATGCCCCATGTACAACAGAAAAACAACCAAAATAGAACCGGCTATTAGGTAGGGCCTGAGAAAACGGTTAAAGCCATGTCCGCCCGACAAGATCGCGATGTTTTCCGAACGGTTTGCCATTCTTGAGCATACCCATATGGCGGATAAGAAGATCAAAAACGGACTAACCAGGTTAATGATCCACATGGCAAAATGCTGCGTGTATTGAACAAGAATGCCGACAAACCCTACTTCACTTTTTATAAAGTCCTCCAGTTTTTCGGACATGTCGAAAACAACGGCTATTATCGTGAAAATCAGGATAATAAAAACGAAAGTCCCGATGAACTTTCTGATGATATAGAGATCAATAATTTTCAATTAGAGTCTAGTCGAGAGCTTTGGTATCATTTCCTCTTTCCACGCCTTAAATGTATCATTTTCGATATGTGCTCTGGCTTCTTTTACCAGCCATAAGTAAAAAGATAAATTATGCACGCTGGCAATCTGTGCCCCCAACATTTCATTGGAGTGTACCAGATGCCTCAAATAGGCCTTACTATAGGCTTGGTCAACATAAGAACTGCCTTCCTGATCAATAGGTGAGAAATCTTTATACCATTTTTTATTTCTGATGTTGATCATTCCGTTTTTGGTGAACAGCATTCCATTTCTGGCATTTCTGGTAGGCATTACGCAATCAAACATGTCTACCCCTCTGTCGATCGCTTCTAATATATTTATTGGTGTACCAACCCCCATCAAATAACGTGGTCTTTCTTTCGGGAGTATGTCGCATACTAACTCTGTCATATCATACAGCTCATGATCGGGCTCTCCGACAGATAGCCCGCCGATTGCATTCCCTTCACAATTCTGTTCGGAAACAAACTCAGCAGACTTAATTCTCAGGTCTTTATACACAGACCCCTGTACAATTGGGAAAAGACTCTGCTGATATCCATAAGGACAGCTGGTCTTTCCAAACTGTGCAATGCAGCGGGTCAGCCAGCGATGTGTCATTTCCATTGATTGACTGGCATAGTCATGTTCACAGGGGTAAGGCGTGCATTCGTCAAAGGCCATGACAATGTCGGCTCCGATCGTACGTTGAATGTCAATTACTTTTTCCGGCGTGAACAAATGCTTTGATCCATCAATGTGTGAGGAAAAGGTAACCCCCTCTTCAATGATCTTTCTGGTGTTGGACAATGAGTAAACCTGATACCCGCCTGAATCGGTAAGGATCGGCCTGTCCCAGCCGTTGAACTGGTGGATTCCCCCTGCCTCAGAAATGACTTCCAGACCGGGTCGTAAATATAAATGATAGGTGTTGCCAAGAATTATCTCTGCATTGATATCGGCTTTCAGCTCTCTCTGATGGACCGCTTTAACCGTTCCCGCCGTCCCTACAGGCATGAATATCGGAGTTTCGATCTTACCGTGATCCGTAGTCAGTGTTCCTCTTCTTGCCTTGCTTCCTTCAGCTGTATGATGTAGACTGAATTTCATAAACTCGCAAATGTTAATAATTAGGCAGGGGCCAAAGATAGTATATATAGGTTTACGGTAATTTTGATTAACTTAATGATTCGTAATGGCGCTAATTGATATTGATTTTGGATTTGAGACGTTGGTGCTGTTGGTCTTCGCTGTTGGTCTTTTGGTCCAGCTCTTCTTTTTCTTTTATTTTTTTATACGGCTCACGTTCTTTAAACCGGTTACAATGGATGACACTATTGTGCCTGTTTCAGTGGTTATTTCAGCCAGAAATGAAGAGCGCAATCTATTGACCAACTTGCCTAAGATCTTTGAACAGGACTATCCTGAATTCGAAGTGGTTGTGGTGAATGATCGTTCCTGGGATGAAACTGAAGATGTTTTAAGAGGGTTTCAACAGAAATACAGTAATCTTCACGTGATCAATATAGCAGAGTCTGCAAATTATAATCATGGGAAGAAACTGGCGATCACGCTTGGTATCAAAGGTGCGCGTTTCGATCATTTGCTGTTTACCGATGCAGACTGTCACCCTGTTTCAGATCAGTGGATCAGGAAAATGTCAACCTCGTTCAAAAAGAAATCGTTGGTCCTGGGATTTAGTCCGTATGAGCGCAAAAGGGGATTGCTGAATAAGCTGATCCGTTTTGATACTGTGCAGATCGGGGTGCAATACCTATCATTTGCATTGGCAGGAATGCCTTACATGGGGGTTGGACGAAATATGAGCTATAAGAAAGAGTTGTTCTTTAGCGTGGGAGGATTTAAATCGCATTATCACATCGCTTCAGGGGATGATGACCTTTTCGTAAACGAGGTAGGGCGTAAGTGCACCATTAATGTTGTCGTGGATCCTGAAGCTCAAATGGTCAGCCTTCCTGAAACAAGTTTTACGGATTGGTACAATCAGAAAAGAAGACATTTTACAACGGCAAAATACTACCGGAGAATACACAAGTTGTTTCTCGGGTTGATTCCGTTCAGCCTGTTGGTCATGCTGATTTCATTTTTTATGCTCATATTTACGCGATTTTGGATGATCGCTGCAATAGGTATGGGGATAAGATTACTGGTACAATTGTTGATTTTAAAGAAACCAATGAAAGCTATGGGTGGAGGAGATTTGCTTTTATTCACGCCAATTATTGAAATAGCGTTCCTTATTCTTAATCCAGTAATTTATTTTTCTAATTTCATACTAAAACCGACTAGATGGCACTAGGTGATCACCTTTCAGAAAAAGCAAAGAAGGACTATACGTTGGTCAAACGTGCTGTTGATCATGGAGATCAGCAAGCATACGCCGAGTTGATGGAAAGGTACCGGGATTCTATATACTTCATGTTGTTGAAAATGGTCAACAACAGGGATGATGCAGACGACCTTACCATCGAAGCTTTTGGGAAGGCTTTTAGCCGGTTGCATCAGTACACACCGAACTATGCGTTCTCCACCTGGTTGTTCAAGATCGCATCAAACAATTGCATAGACTTTATCCGAAAGAAGAAAAAGCATGTCATGTCAATCGACAACCCCATTGGAGGGAGTGATGAGGGTGATGGAGTTAAGATCGACATAAAATCAGGCGACAGGAACCCTGAACAAGAAGCCATACGAGCACAAAAAGTAATGCTAATGCACGAGGTAGTGAAAAGACTAAAGCCTCGGTACCGGGAGTTGATCGAGCTGCGATATTTTAAAGAGCTGTCTTATGAGGAAATTTCGGAAGAACTTGATATTCCACTTGGAACCGTTAAGGCCCAGCTATTTCGGGCAAGAGAATTCCTGTCCAATTTGTTGAAACATCGTAGAGACAGCATATAATTAATTGGGTCAAGTGGAAATTGTTCACAAGTACTTTCCGGATCTTTCACCAAGACAATACGAACAGCTGAGCAGGTTGAAAGACCTCTATGAGACGTGGAATGCACAGATCAACGTTATTAGCAGAAAGGACATGGATAATTTCTATTTGCGACACGTATTGCATTCAATGGCTATATCAGAAATGATAAGGTTCAATCCGGGCACTACTGTATTGGATGTTGGTACCGGCGGCGGGTTTCCCGGGATACCGCTGGCAATTCTATACCCGGAGAGTTTTTTCCACCTGGTGGATTCAGTCGGTAAAAAAATAAAGGTGGTGAACGAAGTTTCACAGGCAATAGGGTTGCAAAATGTTACAGCAACACATTCTCGTGCTGAACATGTAAACGATAAGTTTGATTTTATTGTGAGTAGAGCTGTTACACGTATGGCGAAGTTTATTCCGTTGGTCAAGAACAAAATTGACAACCAGGATAAGAACGTTCTGCCTAATGGTATACTCTATTTGAAAGGGGGAGAGCTACAAAAGGAACTCAATGAAATTCATGAAGATTACGATGTATTGGACCTGGCAGGTATCTACCAGGAAGAATTCTTTTCTACCAAGAAGGTAGTTTATGTCCGATTGAACTTGGTGTAGGACTTTTCAAACTGAAGCTCATTCAGCATTTTATATATTCCATCTTCTTTATTGATCAGCTCCTCGTGTCTGCCTTCTTCTTTAACCTGACCATTTTCCATTACAAGGATCTTATTTGCATTTCTAATCGTGGACAGGCGGTGAGCGATCACAAAGGTAGTTCGACCAACCATGACTCTTTCAAGGGCTTGCTGAACCAGGGATTCAGAACCCGAATCCAAAGAGCTCGTGGCTTCATCAAGGATCAGGATCCTTGGGTTTTTCAATACGGCACGTGCAATAGCGATCCGCTGTCGCTGACCTCCTGACAATTGTATGCCTCTGTCACCAATAAGCGTTTCCATTTGCTCAGGAAATTTTTCAATGAACTCTATAGCATTAGCCATCTGTGCAGCATTCAATATTTCTTCATCTGATGCTGTTGGCTTTCCGTATGCAATGTTTTCTTTTATGGTACTCCCGAAAAGCAAAACCTCCTGTGGAACCACTGAGATCTGGTTTCGTAGTTCGGTCAAACTGAATTCACTTGTGTTCCTTCCGTCAATTGTAATTGTGCCGGATGTCGGATCATAAAAACGAAGTAAAAGTGAGGATATAGTCGTTTTTCCGGCTCCACTTGAGCCAACAATTGCCACCTGTTCCCCGGCATGTGCCGTAAAAGACAAACCCCTCAGAACAGGGAGGTCCGGTCTGCTGTCGTATTCAAAATTCACATCATTAAATTGAACATCTCCTCTTATAGCAATGGGCTTGATAGTTTCGGATATTTCAATGTCCTCCGATTCGTCATTCAGAATTTCGATTAGACGCTCGGTCGCACCAACAGCTTTCTGCAAATTGCCGAAAAGAGAGGAGACTCCCCCGAAAGATGCACCGATCATGACACTTAACAATAGAAACTTAAAAAACTCCGAAGAGGAGATTCCCCCATTCTCGGGCCCTAACTGTACCATGACCATCCCTTGCCAGATCAACCAGATCACCGAACCGAACATGATAATTATAACGAAGGACGCAAAGAGCCCTCGCCAGACCGCACTTTTGATAGCCAGTGATTTCACTTCATTGATCGATCGCCCGTACCTGAATGTTTCGTACCTCTCATTAACAAATATCTTCACGTTCTTTATGCCCGTAATGGCGTCAAGGATAATACTGTTAGAATCAGCAATTGCATCTTGTGCCTTTTTTGCAAAACTGCGGATGAACCGGCCAAATATTACGGCAGAAACGGCAATTACAGGAACTATCGACAACATAATAAATGAAAGCTTTGGCGATATGAAAGCGATCAGTACAATTCCGGCCAGGATGGTAAGGCATTGCCTGAGGAATTCAGCGATCGTAAATGTAAAGGTCTCACTCAGCTGAGTAATATCAGATGAAACACGGCTTTGGAGCTCGCCAACCTTATTCTGATCATAGTATTTGATCGGTAGCGTGATCAGTTTGGAAAATGCATCCTTACGGATATCTCTCATTGCACTTTCTGATACGATCCCGAAAATGTAGATCCTGAAAAACCCGAATAGTGCCTGAATTGTAAATATAACCATGAGCATTATGAACAACGCGTTGATATTGTTGCTATCCAATAAACTGAAATCCACATGCTTTTGCGATGAATCCGCTCCGAGAAGATCACCAAGGAAATTCGGAAATAACAACGATGTACCTGTCGAAATAACCAAACAGGTCAAACCAAGAATGTAAAGTCCGCGATAAGGTTTGAGGTATTTGAAGATTCTGACAGACCTCTTCCAATTCTCCTTAGAAACTTTCATACGCTCACCACTTTGTCGGTATCTGTCTCTTCTGTTTTCCATTGACGGGCGCAAGTTAGTTTTATTCGCATTAGTATTTGATACTAATTTTGATTATTTCACATATTGCTATTTAACACCAAAATTGGCGAATTTCTGAAGCGAATTCGGGACGAACTTATGCTGCATTGTATGCAGTAAACGGTTGGAGAAAAGAAAATACTTTGCTGCTATTCTTGAAAAGTTTGCATTACATTTTTGCAGTTACATAAAAACATCTATTTTTGCACACCGATTTGAGACGATACAGAGAAATCGGAATTAAGTTAAAATGCAAGAGCAATGAGCAAAAGAACATTTCAACCTTCGAACAGGAAACGGAAGAACAAGCATGGATTCAGAGAAAGAATGTCCAGCAAGGCGGGTAGAAAGGTGTTGAATGCCAGAAGAAGAAAGGGCAGAAAGAAGCTGTCTGTTTCATCCGAAGCCAGACCTAAACGTTGAAAATAGCTTTTCGTCACAAAAATGTTATATAAGTCCTTGTATGAGGGCTTTTTTTTTATCTTAATATCACCGCCCTACTAGCTGGTATCATGTAGTTGTATTAATGGAAAGTCGTGTTTACGTACAAAAAACGTCAATAGGAAGAAAGTTCCTGATGTTTGCATTGGTAATTATCTTGTTCCTTATTGCAGAGGGATGGCTCTCTTTTTATATGAAGAGGGATTTTCAGAAAAGTTTGAACGTAGCTCAGTCTTTTGCTGTAGGTCTTGAATTCATTCAGAACTTGTCGGAAGAGCTTGAGGATTTCCATGGGCTGGCGGAAAAGGTGGCGGATGATAATGTCTCCTCTTTTCAGTCTGAACAGCTGATGGTCAGATTGGATCTGTTACACGAAAGCATCGATAATGGTTCAACAGACCTGGTAGGTATGGTTGCGGTCCGTTTGGAAGATTTTCGAGACCACGTGCATTTGATCGAAGAGCAATTGAAGAAATTGGAATCGTGGAGAATTGCAGAAAACAAAATGCTTTCAAGCGCCTATCAGGAAGAGCTGTCTATAGCTAAATTGGTCTTGGAAAAATCCATAATTGATTATGAGGGGGCCTTGCATGACCTCGAGAAAGGCATTAAAGGAAAAATAAATCTGAATACGGACATCGCCAATAGTGTCCAGTTAAAATGGATGGTTGTCAATGTGGTCGTAGAAGTAGCGGCTATTGCCATGTTCATTCTGGTTTCGATCTATCTTTATCGTGCCGTAATGATCCCTATTCGAGACCTGAAAGAAAACACGTTAAAGCTAAGCAGAGGTGACCTCAATTTTAGTGACGTGAATGTCGATATAAAGCGTTATGATGAAATCGGAGCATTGTCTTATGCTTTTAATTTAATGGCGAAAGACATTGATAAGGCAGTTCAGGAAAATCAAAAACTGATCATTGCTGAAACCAGAGCTGCTGAGGAAAAACAAAGATCAGACGAGTTGGAGCAGCTAAACAATGACTTGGTCGAAGCAGATCAGCGTATCCAGGAAACGATGCTCCAGTTAGAGAGGTCCCTTGGAAAAGAAAAAGAGCTGGGCCAGATGAAGTCTCGTTTTGTGGCTATTGCATCGCATCAATTCCGCACGCCATTGTCCATTATTCAGGCCAATGCGGAACTCGTTAAGATCATTTGCAGCAATATCGACCCGAAGATGAGTGAGCGACTTGTGGTTTCAGTGGGTAGAATAGAAAAAGAAATTTCTCGGATGACGTCATTGATGAACGATGTGCTGATCTTCGGAAAGGTGTCCTCAGGTCAATTGAACCTTAAGACTGAACAGATTGACGTCTCTGCAGTATGCAACATCATTGTTGATTCCTTTAATGAGATTCAGGCGGACGGAAGGAAAATGGATGTTCGGATAATTGGTGATCTGAGATCAGCGGAGGTGGACAGAAAAATGTTCAGACATGTTATTGATAATCTAGTCTCAAACGCAT
>JAAZYJ010000027.1 GCA_014239715.1 Flavobacteriales bacterium | reverse complement strand
TGGTGCTAAGATTCCTTTGCACGTTGGTTACAAAATTCCGGAAATGTTCAATGCGGCAATTGATGGAGATCTTAAAGCACTTTGGATCATCGGAGAAGACGTCGTTCAAACTGACCCAAATACACAAAAAGTAATGAAGGCTTTATCCAGCCTTGATATGTTGGTGGTCCAGGAACTTTTTATGACTGAAACAGCAAAAATGGCCGACGTCTTATTGCCCGGGGCTTCCTTTCTGGAAAAAAGCGGAACATTTACGAATGGTGAACGGCGGATTCAGAAGGTTCAGCAAGTTGTTGAGCCACTTGAAGGCACCAAATCTGATGGTCAGATTGTAGTAGATTTAATGAATCGAATGGGCTACAATCAACCGGACTACACGCCTGACGGTGTGCTTAAAGAGATCTCAGAGATCGTTCCATTTTTCGCAGGGGTGACCTGGGATAATTTGGGTGAAAATGGAAAACAATGGCCCGTTGCTCAAGATGGAACCGATAGCAAGATGATACACATCACCGAATTCAAAAGAGGAAAAGGAAAGCTGTTCTATTTTGATTTCAAAGAATCACCTGAGATCGAGGAGCATGGGAAAGACTACCCATATATTATCACTACCAACCGGGAGCTCGAGCATTACAATTGTGGCGCTATGACCAGGCGTACCGGCAACGTCGAAATCCTGACTGAGGATGTATTAATGATCCACCCGGATGATGCCAAAGACAATCTCATTAAGGATGGTGATATGGTGTGTGTTGAGTCACCCAGAGGTAAAGCAGATATCAAAGCATATGTTACTGATGAGGTCAAGCCCGGTATTTTAAGCTCCACTTTTCACTTTCCCGAAGTAATGCTGAACAACATTACTTCAGACGTTACAGACACAGAAGCATTGTGCCCTGAATACAAAGTCGTTTCCTGCAGAATTAGAAAAAGCAAAGGAAAATACAAATTGGTCTAGTTGATTAAAACGGATTTCTATTTCGTTTAGCAAGGTAATTTTGCAATTAATCACATCTCTTATGACTTTGGCAGAAGTATTTGTATTTTACTACCTACAATTCTGCCACCATGAAAAACTTCTTGCTCGCCGCTGCCATAACTTTATTCGCCCCCGCAATAACTTTTGCCCAGGTCACGCTGTATTCACAAGACTTTGAAGGTCCGGATTTTGATACCTATACTCTATTTGACGGGATGCCTGCGGCTGTATCATTTAATCAATCATCAGACAATTACATTGTCCGAGCCTTACCAAATAGTGTACCCGTAGGAAATACAATTTCCGGTTTTTCCGGAAATGTAATTGCTCTTGAAGATACTGATGATGCGGGGTTCTTTGGAGATCCGTTTATCAGAACCAATTCTTTTAGCATATCGGGATATACTGATATCGTCATTGAAATAACATTTGCGGCCGGTAGCGGGGCAGATGGCAGTGTTTATGAAACTTCCGATTTCCTTGATGTGGATTTCAGAATTAACGGAAGTGGAGGGTGGCAGCAAGCTCATCGACTTGAGGGATCCGCTTCAGGAAAATTCTGGTACGATTCAGCTGATAATGGAATAACTGGTACGGGAGACGATATTAACATTGATCAAAACGCACAAGCACTGAGTAAATCATTTACCGTTTCCGGTTCAACAATGGAATTACGCATTACAATGGGATCGCGGGGAGACGACGAAGAAATGATGTTTGATGATATACTCGTACAAGCTATCGTTCCATGCACATCTCCTTCAATAGCTTCTTTTACAGCAAGTAAGGATTCAATTTGTTTTGGCGACTCTGTTACCCTTGCTGTTGCGGGTTCTTTGAATGATGCTACCTCTTGGCATTTGTACAGCTCCAGCTGTGGATCCGCGCCAATTGCAAACAATTCGACCGGAATATTCAAGTTAGCACCATCAACAACTACAACATATTATGTTAGAGGTGAAGACGGTTCAGGCTGC
The DNA here is from genome assembly GCA_014239715.1 of Flavobacteriales bacterium. The sequence continues at coordinate 829 of JAAZYJ010000027.1, read as the reverse complement.
GTAGATGAAGCAGCAATGGTCTGTCATTCTGTAAGCGTGGTCGTCAATTCACTTCCATCGGTTTCATTAACTGCGGTAACGAGTATATGCTCCAATGACTCCATACAAAACGATCTATCAGGAGGCAGTCCGATTGGCGGAAGTTATACCGGTTTAGGAGTAACGGATAACGGCAATGGGCTGGATTTCACATTTGATCCTAGCACTCTCTCAATCGGCCAAAACACAATCACCTATAGTTACCTGGATGCAAACGGATGTTCAAACTCCGCAACGGACAGTTTGGAAATTTTATCCGCTCCCTCCGTTGGTTTTTCTTCTCCCGGCAACTTCTGTGAAAATGAACCGGCACAAACGGGACTTTCAGGAGGATCACCGGCTGGGGGAATATACTCTGGGTCAGGCGTTACCGATGATGGAAACGGAACGACCTTCGGCTTTGACCCAAGCACAACAGGTACCGGATATCAATCTCTTACTTACGACTTTACAGATATCAACGGATGTTCAGGATCACAGGCAGCTATAGTAGAAGTATTTCAGATTCCCATAGTGAGTCTAGCTCCTGCTGCTGACGTATGTATTGATACCGGGCCATTCAATGGCGGTGGAGGATTACCAGCTGGGGGTGTTTATTCCGGTGCAGGAATCAATGATAACGGTGATGGAATATCCTATTCCTACGATCCGATGTCCTCTGGTCCGGGAAACCAAAATGTAGTCTATTACTATTCAGACAGTAACGGTTGCAGCTCATCAGCATCCGATGATTTTGAAGTATTTGTTCTACCGACAGTACATGCAGGCAGCGACCTTTTTCTTTGTGAAG
>JAAZYJ010000028.1 GCA_014239715.1 Flavobacteriales bacterium | reverse complement strand
CCTGAAGTAATGTGGTCATAACCAGGAGCGATATCAGTAGTTAATGGGCCCAGTGTATAAAAAGGCGCTTCGAAACAATCCTGAATTTCTTTGTCCATATTCTCTTTGATCATCTGCATCGGCACGTGACCAGGTCCTTCGATCATTACCTGAATGTCATGTTCCCAGGCAATTTTAGTCAGCTCGCCCAATGTTTCCAGCTCGCCAAACTGAGCTGCATCATTCGCATCTGCAATTGACCCCGGACGAAGTCCATCCCCTAAAGAGAACGCTACATCATACCGCTTCATAATGGCACAAATTTCCTCGAAATGGGTATATAAAAAATTCTCTTTGTGATGAGCCAGGCACCACTTGGCCATGATCGAACCTCCTCGGGAAACAATGCCCGTTACCCTGTTTGCCGTCATTGGGACATAGCGAAGCAAAACGCCGGCATGAATTGTAAAATAATCCACACCTTGTTCCGCTTGTTCAATCAGCGTATCCCTGAATAGCTCCCAGGTAAGGTCTTCGGCTTTCCCGTTCACCTTCTCCAACGCCTGATAGATCGGTACAGTACCGATTGGAACAGGTGAGTTCCGAATGATCCACTCTCTGGTCTCGTGAATGTTCTTGCCGGTCGAGAGGTCCATTACCGTATCAGCTCCCCATCGTGTTGCCCAGACCATTTTTTCCACTTCTTCCTCGATGGTCGAGGTAACTGCCGAATTGCCGATGTTTGCATTGATCTTAACCAAAAAATTGCGACCGATGATCATCGGCTCACTTTCAGGATGGTTGATGTTATTTGGAATGATTGCCCGACCAGCAGCAATTTCCTGCCGAACAAATTCGGGGGTGATCTCATTCGGTATACGGGCACCAAAACTTTCTCCGGGATGCTGATTTCCCGCCCCCTTATAATCTTGCAGCTTCTGATTTTCACGTATAGCAACGTATTCCATTTCCGGCGTAATGACACCTTGCTTTGCATAATGCATCTGGCTGACATTACATCCTTCTTTAGCACAGAGAGGTTTCTTAATGTGCTCGAATCTCAAATAATTCAGCTCTGAGTTCAACAATCGATCTTTGCCATATTCAGAAGAAATATCCTCTAAACGTTCAACATCACCGCGGTCAAATATCCATTGTTCTCTTAACCTTGGTAGTCCTGTACGAACATCAATGGGGATTTCCGGATCTGTGTACGGACCGGATGTATCGTAAACAGTAATTGGAGGATTCTCAGATTTTTGGAATTCTCCGTTGGAGAACATCGGTTTTGAATCGGTTAAGGTAATTTCTCTCATTGCCACCTTCAAATTCGAATGGGTCATTCCATTTACGTACACCTTTTTTGATGCTGGGAACGGATCCCTCGTTATTTTTGATGATTCTGATGGTATTGCTTCGGTTTTTGCCATATAACAGTTGTTTTACGCGTTCATTTATCCTCCTTGAGTTGCTGTAATTATCAACACTTTATCATTGTTCTTCAGCATTACTGCTGACCAGTTTGCTCTAGGTATCACCTGATTATTGAGGGCAAGTGCTATCCCATGCTTTTCCAGCAATCCTTTGTTCCTGAGCAAGGTGTCAAGGGATGGATCGTTGATTTGATTTTCATTGCCGTTCAAATAGATCGTCATCTTTCTGGTTTTGCGACAAAGAAATGTGAAATGTACCGATGTGTAGCTTTCCTTTTTCCTTCGCCAGCATTATCTGGATCAAGTAATAAGGGTATCTCTCAGCCTGATCAACAAGCACCCCTAAAGTTGATACTAAGGTATGAAATTGAACAAAAGAATCGGATAAAATCAGATTGAATTTCCTCGTAGCAACGTGCTTTGTTCAATTTATACACCTGCTTTCTCTTATCATGTTGGCTCTAATACCCATTTATTAAAAAAATACCTAATTGTAGGTAGGCACACAGGTACAAATCCACCGTAATCTTGGATAAAACAATTAAATCAAACTATTATGAAAAACTCAATTCTATTATGCCTGGTTATTGCAACCGCTTCATTTTCAGCTTTTGCACAAGAAAAGCTGCCTAACAGTATTTTTGACCTCTCAGACAAGTTTAACGACGAGATCACCATTAGTGAACTTCAACAAATCAGCTCATTAGAAACCAACCGAAAAGATCTTGAAGTTACATGCTTTATCTTATCCTATATAGTGGATGGGCAGGTAGTAGAGAACAAATCTTCATCTAAGCACTTTACCGAAAAAATGATCATCAACAATAAGGATTTCCCAACAGGATCAAAAGTCTACATTGAGAAGGTCACTTTGCACAGCAAAAGTGAACCTGAGAAGACAATCAAAGCAGAGCCGATAATTTTATTGGTTAAAAAGGACAAGAGGGCAAAGACAAGATTTTAGTCTTGAGATGAAATGGAAAATTTTGGACGCCCGATTGGACGACCAAAATTACCTTCTCGTTCTTCATTATCAAATTCATAATTTCAATAATCGTAAATTACCATCTGAACATGAAAAATCAACTTATACTTAGCGTTTCTTTAGCATTTTTTTCCTCTCTATATTTTAGCCTCGGATCGCTATACGGCCAGTTCAAGGCCACAAATTACAGCACCCAAAACGGACTGGAAACAATGAATGTACAACGCGTCTTTTCTTCACCAAAAGATGTCGTTTATATTTTCAACAATCAAAAAATGGCCTCTTTTGACGGTCAGGAATTTAACTATGTGTCAAAGCGCATCGTAAATGTTGAAGACCAACAGTACTTTAATTACCATAAGGGTTCGGTCCTTTTTGATGGGAGCATTTATTTTAGCGGGGACAAAAGTTTTGCATTCAAATTCGACAGTCTGGTGCATTTTGAAAAGCCTGACTCCAGCTTCCTTTTAGTAAGGTACGAGTCCGGGAAGAATGTATATAAGCATCATTGGCGTGTAGATCATTACGGGAGGAGCGTAAATGAAGACGTGGTTTATTCAAACGGCAAATGCCGGGACCTGTCGTCTCTCGGGGTGAAACACTGGTATTCAGAAGAATACAATACTGCTTACGGACTACAACGGTGCCAGCTGATCGGGAAAGAGGCGTTCTTATACGCGAAACTCGCAGACAAAAAGCTTGAACTTCTTGATAAAACGGGACTTCGAACTATCCATTTGGAGCATAACAATATCCCTAACGCGAAGAGCGCAGCGCTTTATTTGTATAACAATAACCTAATCGTACACAGTGGCCCCGAAATTCAATGCTACACGATCCAGGACAGCATAGCCAAACTTCGCTCAGTCATTAAGATCGGTGACGCACCTCGTTCTCAACATCCTCGAATTAGAGCTTTTAGATCCGGCGATAAAGTATTATTGGCTGTTCGCAAATTAGACTCCTGTAATGTATTTGATCTTGACGGCAATGAATTATCTCTCAATAGAGAATTGTCCAGCTCACTTTTGGATCTTCAAATTCTTGGCGTTGACCAAAATTTTATTTGCGCTTATAGCGACAAGAATCTCTTCATGGTTAACCTGAAAGAGAATCTAATTTATTCGGTGGATGGCCTCCCGAACAGATTAAAAATTAACCACGTTAAGGTCATTGGTCATCATGTGTGGATAGCCACAACAAGTGGGCTATGGCAAATTGAAAAATCAAGCTATTCCAAAATCGAGCGATCTTATCTCCTTGGCGGCGATCATAATTATATACATCGAGACAATTCAGGCAATGCTACATCGGCTTCTACCATCAATGGAGCCTCTATTCCGGATGGTTTTATCCGGGGTTTGTTTATTAATTCAAATAACATCTGGATGAACCGAAAAGATAACTATTCGCAATCATCGATACACTATTACAACGGTGAGATCACTTATTACCCCAGGTTTTCCGTAATCAATGTGAACGATCGAAATGGATATTTCCTGAATTACACCGGCCAATCGCGCTTGGTCGCCATGCCCAACTATGGCAGGTCAGACGAATGGTTATTTGTAGATCCATCCTCAGGGAGTCAAACGCCAATGGAAATTCCTGAAGGGCACACCGTTCAAAGGCAAACATTTACCGATTCTACGGTCGTTCTCCAAAATTCAGACAGTATTTTTATTTACGACCTGAAGTCCAAAACAAGGCATTTTCTTTTCAATGGCACACCGGACATGTTGCGAGAAGGAACTGAATCCTACATTCTGATGAACACGCACGTTCTTCGCTATGATGATTTTTTGCTTCCGGCTACAGAAGTGGACGGTAAACAAATAATATACGATCTAAACCGTAATGAATCCATACCCTTCACACAGAAAGGACCAACAACTCGGGTTAACACAAAAAATTACATATACCTGCTAGGAAGCCAGATTTTGGTCTTTGACAAAAGGCAGAGCAAATTTCTGGACATTCAGCAACCTCCATTATGGGAGCATGGCAAAAGGAGAGTCAAATGGAATTGTGTTGCGGCCTGGCGCGATGATGTTTTCCTTTCAACCAATTTGGGCACCTTCCGTATTGCGGTTAAAAAGCCTGAGTCTGACCTGAAACAAAAATTTACATTGACACCATATGAGCTAAAAAGTCAAGCTGTAAAAAATATGGTCAAATGGAAAAATTACATGGTAGTTCTGACCGAAGCCGGGATCGAATTCTTACGCCCAGACCTGGACGATAGGTTCCAGCTCTATCGAGACCTGCTGCCATCCAAACAAGTTGACATGAGAGACATTCTTGTAGGTGAGAATGAATGCCTGTTCATAACATCTGATGAATCTTATCTGAGCGGATATGTGATCAACAGCCTAAAGAATCAAGCAAATTGTCACATCTGGTTAAAATCAGCAAGTTCAGACGGGACGGAAGTAGTATTCGACCCTCAAAAATATGCCCCATTAGCTGGCGATCAATTGTCATTGCAAATGGAGTTAGTGGGCTATAATGGTGGTAGAGAGTCGTACGTTATTGCATACCAGATCAAGTACGAGAACAGATCGGCAATAAGAAAAGGGATGAAGTCCATTGTGCTGGATAACCTGAAATCGGGCGACTATGAAATCAAGGTCTGGGCACAATTAAACTCTGACCCTTTGAAAGTACCTGAAGACGCCCTTAGATTTGCGTTTTCAGTGCCCGCTCATTTTAGCGAGGGGGGGGTATTCATTTTTCTTATGATCCTTTCCGGAGGGCTTGCAGTTTGGTTATTGGCAAGACTTAGAATTTCAGTACTTAAGAAGAGACAGGATATATTGGAAAACACAGTTGAAGAGAGGACAATGGAAGTAAGGCAGCAAAAACTGTTAGCAGAAGAACAGCGAGACATGGCAGAAGAGCAAAAATTAATTATCGAAGAAAAAAACACCGAGATCCTTGATTCAATCACATATGCCAAAAGATTACAGGATGCGATCCTGCCCCCAACGAAGCTTATAAAAGAATGGTTGTCAAACAGCTTTGTCTTTTATCGCCCGAAAGATATTGTTGCAGGAGATTTTTACTGGTTGGAGAATTATAGTTACCAAAAAGAAGGCCGTGACTATCATAACATATTATTTGCTGTAGGGGATTGTACAGGACACGGTGTGCCTGGCGCTATGCTAAGCGTGGTTTGCACCAATGCGCTCAACGACGCGGTGAAGAAATATAAGCTGGTCGAACCTTCCAGAATCCTTTCTAAAGTAGCTGATCTTGTAAAGCAATTCTTCAACAGTGAAGGAACAGAAATTCGAGATGGTATGGACATCGCTCTCTGTTCCTTGGACATAAAGAACAAAAAGCTATATTTTTCCGGTGCAAACCGACCTTTATACCTAGTAAGGAAAGTGAGCAGGAAAAACCGGTTAAGTGGCAAACTGACAAATCGTTTGTTGGAAAAAGTTGCCAGAGTGACAATAAAACAAGACGAAAAAGCTGTCTTGTATGAATTCCAAGGAGACAGAAAAGGTATCGGCGTAGGTTATGACAACGTATTCTCCACTATCACAATTGATGTTGAAGAAGACGATCTGATCTATTTGTTCAGCGATGGTTTTGTGGACCAATTTGGAGGTGAGAGAAATAAAAAATTTATGAGCGGCAATTTCAAAAAGATCATTCTTGATAATTGTCATAAGTCGATTGCTGAACAGCAAGATCATTTAGTTGATAGTTTTGATAGCTGGAAAGGTGATGTTGAACAAATAGATGATGTTTGTGTGATCGGGGTTCGCGTAGAAAAAACAGATACTTTCAGACTTTCAAAAAGAGAAATAGAAATGCTTCATTTCCTGAATCAAGGCTTGTCAAGTCAGGAAATTGCAGAGCAAACCTTTATTTCCGTCCACACAGTGAATACACATCGAAAAAATATGCTGAATAAACTGAGTGCAAAAAATGCAACCGAAGCATTAAACATAGCCCGTGAATCAGGCATCATTTAATTCGCACAATCACAGCTAGGAGAGAAGTGGATCTTCGTATTTGGTAATAACCTTCGAATACGCTGTTGTTGCTGTTTGTTCATATTAATAACCCGAAGATCCAGCTCTTTTAGCTGAACAAGATCTTTCAGCTCAGCAGGGTAGTAACCCAGGTTGTTGCTCCATAGATCGAGTCGCTCCAACTGCTTCAGCTTTCCGATCGAAGCCGGCAAGGAATCCAGTTCATTCTGGCTCAAAACAATTTCTTTGAGGTGGCGGCATTTTGTTAACCCTTCAGGGAAATCTACAATCTTATTCTTACTGAAGTTTACTGCTTCCAGGTATTCCAATTCACCAATCTCAACAGGAATCGAGATGAGCTTGTTTTTCCTGAGATCAAGAACCCGCAGCTGTGTGAACTTCAGTATTTCTTTCGGAAACTCCTTCAGCTTCCCTTTCTGCAATTGCAGCTTGTACACTTTATCCGGATCTTCAAGAGCGGCTTCCAGATCTTTATATGTACGGCATGTATCAAGATCCAGCGCATCCATAACCTGTCCACTTGATGTGGTGAAGTAATTCACAAGAATCAGAAAGAAGAATAATTTAAAACGCATTTAAAGCCTGGATTTTGTCGAGCTCAAGCTGACTTTTTAATTCATCTATCGAATCAAACTTGACCTCATCCCTTAATCGTTTAACAAATTCAACACCAATAAAGTTACCGTATATGTCTTCATTAAAATCAAAAATGTTTACTTCCATGGTCGGCTTGAACAACCCCCCGACCGTTGGCCTGAACCCGATATTGAGCATCCCTTGATGTTGTAATTTATTTACTTTCACCTTAACAGCATAAACTCCGTTACCCGGGATCAGCTTGTATCTGTCCAGAACCGATATGTTAGCTGTCGGAAACCCAATTTCTCTACCAAGCTGTCTGCCTTTTACGACAATCCCTGAAACCTTGTAATCATTGCCAAGGTATTTAGCTGCCTTCCTAACATCTCCCTTAAACAACGAGTTTCTGATCTTTGTACTACTTACCTTAACATCATCAAACTCTTGAGCGGGAATTTCTTCAAGACTAAAGTCGTAGATTTCAGACAGCTCTTTCAAATGTTCGAAATTCCCTTCTCTGTTTCTACCAAACTGATGATCGTAACCGATCACCAAAGTAGTAACGCCGAGCTCGTTCACAAGCAGATCCCGCACATATTCTGTAGCTGACAATCTTGAAAATTTTCTTGAGAAAGGATAAATGATCAAATGATCTAGGCCTGCATCTTCCAATTGCTTAATCTTTTCTTCTCTAGTCGATAAGAGTTTTAATCCGTCGTCGTTCGGGAAAAGTACCATTCGAGGATGAGGGTGAAACGTTAACAAAACAGATTCTCCACCTTTTTTTGCAGCAACCGATTTCAATCTGTCAATTATCTTTTGATGCCCAAAATGTACACCATCAAATGTCCCGGTTGTAAGTACCGGGTTTTTAACATTTTTAAATTCGGAAATATCCGTATAAACCTTCAAACCCTAATTATCGTTTAGTCGCTGACATTCAGGCATTAAACTATATAAACAAACGTTAAAACACCTCAATCTAGTGAGGCACAAAAATATTAAAATAAATTTACCCAAAATTAGGTCGATTAATTCGAAGAATAACACTAATTTTGCCTCGATTTTGTACAACGATATATTACAACAATAGAATTTTACTATGTCAAGCTTAAAAGGAAAAATTACACAGGTCATTGGACCGGTGGTTGATCTCAGTTTCGAAGGGGAGGAAAGTCTCCCAAACATTCTGGATGCGATAAAAGTTGAAAAGGCCAATGGACAGGTGATCATTTTAGAATGTCAGCAGCATATT
>JAAZYJ010000335.1 GCA_014239715.1 Flavobacteriales bacterium | reverse complement strand
TGGCAGATCTGTTGGATCTTACCACACAGGAAGTAAAACAATCTCTGAGAAATGCGGGTAGGCATGTTTCAATGGACGCCCCTCTAAAAGACGGTGACGAATCCAGCTCGAACATGTACGAAGTTTTACAAAGTGGTGACTCCCCTAGCCCGGAGAACGGACTTATTACGGAATCGCTAAGAAGAGAGATCGAGCGGTCTTTGTCGACACTAACGACAAGAGAAGCTGATGTGGTTCGTTTGTATTTCGGGCTTAACGGTCAGCACCCAATGACATTGGAAGAGATCGGCGAAAGATTTGACCTCACTAGAGAACGGGTACGACAGATCAAAGAAAAAGCCATCCGTAGACTAAAACATACGTCAAGAAGTAAAATTCTGAAAACGTATCTCGGGTAATAAAAAAGAAAATTCAAAACCGATTCTGATTGAATCGGTTTTTTTTTGCCTGAATTATCAGGAATTGAAAAATTCTATGGCCATTTATAGAATGGAATCAGAATGAATCCTAATTTTACAACCGCAATGATTTTTCAAACCTAAATCTCCTCAACAGCATGAGTCATCTTATCGCTCCATCTTTATTAGCATGTGACTTTGGCAATGTCCAAACAGAATGCGAAATGCTCAATGCCAGCGAATGTGATTGGTACCACATTGATGTAATGGATGGCGTATTTGTACCCAACATCAGTTTTGGCATCCCGGTGATCAAAGCCATGAACAAGCACACCCTAAAACCATTGGATGTTCATCTGATGATCGTGGATCCCGATAGATACATTGAAACATTCAAAGATTGCGGGGCCAACATTCTAACTGTTCATTATGAAGCTTGTACGCACTTGCACAGAACCGTTCAGGCCATTAAGTCCGAAGGTATGAAGGCAGGTGTCGCACTTAACCCCCACACACCAATTGATGTTCTTAGCGCCATCATCCAGGATGTAGACCTGGTTTGTATCATGAGCGTAAACCCTGGATTTGGAGGTCAAAGCTTTATAGAAAACACCTACAACAAAGTAAAAGCACTTAGATTATTTATCGAAGATAAAGGCTGTGACACCAAAATTGAGATCGATGGAGGAGTAACTTCTGCAAACGCAAGAGCATTGGTCGATGCAGGTGCAGACGTCTTAGTGGCAGGTAGCTTTGTTTTCAAATCAGAAGACCCGATCAAAACCATTGCTGAGCTTAAGGCTTGTTAAACTGAATCAACAAGTATATTTAGGAAGGTTACTCCAATTCAAAATTACAATTGGAACGGTTAGCAAATTCAAACCCCGTTAACATAATCCTCAAGATAGTTGAAGTGAGGAGTCAATTTTCCATTTTTGGTTTCACTGGCGCGCCATATAATATCCTCAGGATCGTTGCCCTTCAGTGGTTCCAACACGTGCTCAATGAACATCTCCCCAAAATCAACAGAAGCATCCTTTGGTAGCTCACAGGGTAGATTATCAACTGCCATCACTCCTACAGCCCCCTTATCCATAAAATCCACTTCTTTTTCAGTGGTAGGGTCATATCCGTAAAATGGACTAGCAATTGTAGAAGGCCTGATCGTACTTGCTACCGCACAATCTATGTCACAGCTGATATCCGCAATAACGCCAACCTTCCAACCGGGATTTTTCACTTCCTCTCGGCTAAAAATATAGGGTGCATTACTATCCCAATAATGACATGCTATATACATATCAGCTTCACAAGCATACTTCAGGAAATCAGAGTCAAACCGTGAAGGGTCCTGATAGAATAGTTGCTTGTCGAACTTAGCTCCATTTGTAGTTTTATTGTAATGCTCTACCCCAAGCTGAGTGTAAACAGGTTCTTCAAAATTCTTCGTGAGAAATTCTTCAGGATCAACACGACGTATTCCGATCTTCTCCAGAACTTCCATCGATCCACCTCCTACCCTTCCTTTGCCGGTCAGAACCACCTTGAATCCTGCAGGTAGG
>JAAZYJ010000162.1 GCA_014239715.1 Flavobacteriales bacterium | reverse complement strand
CGCCTGTCCTTTTTCTGTTTATTTCTCAGGATCTTATTCAATTCGCTGATCAGGGTCTGTTCCGCGATCTCGAACTGCTGGCTGGTCTGCTTGATGTAAACTGACCTTGAAATTTGATTCGGCACCAATGCTATTGAAGCGATGACCTCACGAATTAATGCTGACTTTTTTATCTGGTCATCCTGCGTTTCGGCAAGTACTGAATTCGTTTTGAATGAAATAAAATCCTTGGCATTTTGCTCAAGATATTCCTTCAATTCTTCCGAGGATACTTTCTTTGAATATGAATCGGGATCCTCGCCATCGGGAAACGGGACCACCTTTACATTCATTCCTTCTTCCAGAATAAGGTCAATACCGCGGAAAGAAGCTCGAATTCCTGCGGCATCACCATCATACAAAATTGTGATGTTGGGTGTAAACCTTTTGATCAGTCTGATCTGTCCGGCGGTAAGCGCAGTTCCTGATGAGGCAACTACATTCTCAATTCCTGCCTGATGCATAGCGATAACATCAGTATAGCCTTCCACCAAGTAACAAAGGTCTTTACTCCCCATGCTTTTCCGAGCGTGGTAAATGCCATAAAGCACATCAGATTTATGGTAGATCGGACTTTCAGGCGAATTGAAGTACTTGGCCGTTTTCTTCCCTTTTCGAAGTGTTCTTCCCCCAAACCCAAGAACCCGTCCGGTCAGGTTATGAATGGGGAACATGACCCGTCCTCTGAAAAAATCGAACTGATCTCCATTCTCTTTGGTCTTGATCAGCCCCAGCTTCTCAAAGAAATCCAATTTATGCCCACCATCCTTAGCCGCTTTGATCAATGCATCGCTCTGGTCGGGAGAATACCCCAATTGAAATTTCTTGATTATATCGTCTCTATAACCGCGTTCTACAAAATAGCTCAACCCTATCGCCTTCCCTTCTTCACTTTCCAGCTGGTCGACGAAGAATGTCTGCGCAAACGTATTGGCAATGAACAATGAATCGCGTTCGTCCAATTTTGCCTTTTCTTCATCGCTCAGCTCTCTTTCCGGGATCTCTATATTGTAATATTTACCAAGCCATTTTAACGCTTCCGGATAGGAATAGCTTTCGTGTTCCATCAGGAACGATACTACGTTCCCTCCTTTGCCCGAGCTAAAATCCTTGAAAATTCCCTTGGCAGGAGAAACCATGAAAGATGGAGTTTTTTCATTGACAAAAGGACTCAGCCCTTTGTAGTTGGACCCTGATTTTTTCAAGCTGACAAATTGCCCAATTACCTCTTCGATCCTCGCGGTTTCAAATATCTGGTCAATAATGTGCTTCGGGATCATCATATGTAAACAAAGATAATACTATCAACGTGTATTCATCCTCATGTTGATAAATCAAATAGCATGTGTCCAGCAAAACACGTAAGCCGAACTTTTGCTTCACACACAAGGATTATGAAATACGGCATTCCGTCATTAAAACTGCATCGGTCATCACATAAAAGCAACAATACGCACCTCTACTAAGTATATTTATACTCATAGACTAAAGTAACTGCGAAAATTGCCATGTTCTTGCCCTGATTTGATCTAAAACCACATGGCAATTTTCCGGTCTATACCTCTCTGACTCTTTACCATAACTTTGAATAAACTGCACAGAATCATGAATTATCATGGTATTTCTGTGGCGAAATAAACGGTCATTCCGAGTAATTCTCGGTTTGTGCTTCCGTCCCGTCCGAATTGAAAAACTGCCAAACGCCGTCTTTTTCATCGTTGGTATAGTAGCCGATGTAGCGGATGGTGCCGTCCTCATAATAGGAAACCGTTTTACCGTTCAACAATCCATTACTGTATTCATTTTCACTGGCCTTGTTGCCGTTCCGGTGATATGAGGTCCACGTGCCCGATCGTTGCTCATTAACGATAGTACCGCTCAGTTTGACCGAACCGTCATCGTATTTCGAAATGAACTCACCATCAGAAACGGTTTCCTGATTCACCGGCACAGATTCCACCTCTGTTTTAATTTGTTCTTCGGTCTCACCACTTCCGCAAGCAGCAAGCAATATTAAAATTGGCAGTATACGTTTCATTTTGTTCTTTCCGTCGTGTATGTAACCAGATCGACCAAGGCATCCTTGGCATCTGAATCATTAAAATCAGCCAAAATAGCCAATGCTTTCTTTGTATAATCCATCATGCGCTCGTGCGCAAAATCAAGCCCTCCGTTTGCGATCACCTGATCCACAACATACTTGACATGCTCCGCCTCTTCGTTGTGGTTCTTAATGATGTTTTTCATGCGACGTTTTACCTTTCGATCCACAACATTCATTGTGTAGATCAGAGGCAATGTCATTTTTCGCTCCTTGATGTCAATACCTGTTGGCTTGCCTATGTTGTCGCCTGTTCCATAATCAAAGATGTCATCTTTGATCTGAAAGGCCATACCTATGTGCTCACCGAATTTCTTCATCTTAGAAACCGTCAGGTCATCCACTCCCGCTGATCGGGCTCCAGTTGCGCAACATGCTGCTATCAGACTTGCCGTTTTCTGTCTGATCACTTCGTAATAAATATCTTCCGTGATATCGAGCTTTCTGGCTTTTTCTATTTGAAGCAGCTCCCCTTCACTCATCTCTTTAACCGCATCAGAAACCAGCTTCAGCATTTCAAACTCTTCGTTCTCGACAGAAAGAAGGAGCCCTTTACTCAATAGAAAATCACCAACCAAAACAGCAATCTTATTTTTCCAAAGGGCGTTAATTGAAAACATCCCTCTTCTGAAATTGGCATCGTCTACCACATCATCATGCACCAGCGTAGCTGTATGCAACAATTCGATCAGCGATGCAGCGCTGTAGGTTGAATCTGTAACACCACCACACAGCTTCGCACTCAAGAAAACGAACAAAGGTCTCATTTGCTTTCCTTTGCGTTTCACGATGTAATGTGTGATCCTGTCGAGAAGCGGAACACTGCTTTTCATAGAAGCTTTGAACTTCTCTTCAAACAATTTCATTTCCTCGGCCACCGGTGCCTTTATTTGTTTAACTATCGCTAATGCCATTGTCGTACTTGGCAAATATCGAGAAAAAAGACTTCTATCTACCCTCTGTTTAGTTCTATTCCGAAAAACTCATCTTCACAAACCTGAACGATCTTGACTTCTGAGTAAACAGCAGCAGCGCGTCATTTCCGACTCGTCTTTGGATCCTTGGCTGAATAATTGTTTCCAGCTCTTCGCCGCTAAAAAGCAACGATTTCTGAATTTCTCCTTGAGGGCTGATACTTACTAAAACCGTTCTGCTTCTTTGCGGGTTGTTCATTGGTTTTGGTCTAAGTGCGTTCGGGTCTTCAAGGTTCTTTGGATTGTCATTGAATAAAACCTTCACCCCACCATCATGAGGTACAACAGCATATCCTGAATAGTCGCCATTATCATTCGTGGTCACCTGTTTTTTTGGAACTCTTCTTGTCCAGAGGATCTTTGCCTCGGCATCCATTTTAACCACAATAATGTCGTTGTAATGATAATAGTAGGTGTAATTGGTAACGCCCGTTCGCTGATCGAAATAACTGGTTGTCCGCACATAATATTGCTCTGCAGTAAAGAATGCCGACCCATCCTCTGCAATTACAAAATGGTCGAAATAAAAATCTTCCAGCTTGTTTTCTATTCGTTCTTTTTTGCTCAGCGGAAATCCGGATAGGAACACGTCGGAAAAAGGGCTAAGACTTTTACTGTTGATCGTTAATGAATCCTTATCTATTGTCAGATAAAAAGTGCCTGCCACGCCATTGTCTCTGGACACATTATAAAATCCTCCAACCACAAGATCTCCGGAATGGTCAAATTCCATATTCAAGCCACTAACCCATTTATCTTTCAGTCGTATGTTAAATTCCTTCAACCTGTTCTGTTCTTTATTGTAAATAAGTACTGTATAGTTCTTGATCGGCATCCCTCTCTGCTGGCTTTGCTTTGAGACCAGTGATTTATACGCTGTTAGCAAGAAAACATTGCCATTTCCATCTACCTTATTTTTTACTATTTTGAATTCCTGATCCAGGTAAGGCAGCTTGATCTCTTTCTCCCATAATATTGTGAAGGAGCTGTCAAACATGATGAATTTAAATTCCTCCATTTTGTATTTTTCATATGCCGGTGTTTCTACAACCAATAGTTTTTCACGATCGACTGATTCAACAAAATCAAAAGATCCTTTTTGATTCACACGCTTGTAATTTATGGAGCCAATTGTATTCATTTTACTCGCGGGGTTACTGGCCAATCTTGCATGGGCTTGAATACGATCATTTTGTGAATCGTTTGTAACTACCAGGGCGTATATTTTTCCACCCAGCTCAACTAATGTTTCAATTTCTCCTGTAGTCGTTCGAGCCGTATAAGAATTTACAGACTCCATCTCAGGCAAGCTGAATTCTTCAATAAAAGCTTCCGGGTTACCAAAGGTTTTGTATTGTGCAACAACTGCCGTGAAACCCGAGCTGTCAGCTGACAAAAATCGTCTCATTTTTGCTTTACCTTTTAAATTCACAGGTTCGCCCCAGCTGAAATTTTGTCCAAGGCAGAATTGAACAGTTGTGCTAAAAATCACTATTAAGATCAGTCCTTTCAACATTCTACGTATCCCTTGTCACCTTTATTGGTCTTTATTAATTGCTGTCTCGTTCTTATTTGCCAGCTGGCCACACGCAGCATCAATGTCCTTGCCTCGGCTCCTTCTTACATTTACAATAATGTTCCTCTCTTCCAAATACATTGCAAATGCATCTACCTTGGTTCTGGAGGCCTGCTGAAATTGTCCATTATCGATTGGATTGTACTCAATAATATTCACTTTACATGGCACGTGCTTACAGAAAACTGCCAGCTCCGCCGCGTCGGTCAATTCATCGTTGAAATCCCGAAAAATAATGTACTCATAGGTCACCCTGGTTCCAGTTTTATCATAAAAGTATTTCAGTGCTTCTGCTAATTCACGTAAGGAATTGGATTCGTTAATTGGCATGATCTCATTTCTCTTCACATCATTAGCAGCGTGCAATGACAATGCCAGATTGAACTTAACCTCATCGTCTCCCAGCTGATGAATCATTTTTGAGATGCCGGCGGTACTCAGTGTAATTCTTTTCGGTGACATTCCCAGCCCTTCTTCAGCCGTTATCATTCTGATCCCTTCCAACACATTCTTGTAGTTAAGCAATGGCTCACCCATTCCCATCATAACAATATTGGACAGGTTCTGTTCATAATGTTCTAAGGCTTGCTTCTTAATGCTTACCACCTGATCGTAAATTTCCGCAGGTTCCAGATTCCGCATACGCTTTAACCTCCCGGTAGCACAGAACTTGCAGCTTAAAGAGCATCCTACCTGAGAGGAAATGCAAGCCGTCATTCTTTTGGAGGTAGGAATCAGAACGCCTTCCACTACTTTTCCGTCCATCAATTTAAAAGCACTTTTGATCGTCTTGTCTGCGCTGATCTGTTTATCTGCAACAACAAGTTTATTGATGAAGAAATATGAATCCAGAAATATTCTGAGCTCGTGTGAAAGATTGGTCATCTCGGTAAAAGTACCGACATCTTTTTTCCACAACCAGTCGTACACCTGATTCGCCCGAAAGCTTTTTTCTCCATGGTCCGTAAAGAATTCGGTCAGGTTTTCCCTAGTCAGATTCCTTATGTCCTGCTTCTCCTTCTGATCCAATAGTTTGTTCTTGTTTTTGCTTCGCTACAACTCTATAATAAAGGAACGAAACGATCAACAATAATACACCAATTGTAATGAATACGACTGTTTTTACCTCTAATGAAAGGTGCGTCAAGTCATACAGCAGAAGCTTCGTTAGAACAACTCCCCAGATGATAAAAGCAGAAATCCTGAGATAACCCCGGCCTTTTGATATCCCAATTGCCAATAGCACGACCGCATAGGCCGCCCAAAGTACACTTAATGCTGTTTTGGTTGAATTTGACAGCCCATTTGCATCCGCTATGAACAGGAATTCATGGCTGATAATGATCAAGGCACAAAAATGGATCAGCCCAGCATTCCACTGCGCTAATGTTTCTCCAAGTTTCAAGGCGCGGGTAGATAAGAACTGGACTGCGGTGAACAATACAAATACCAATAGGGAAACGTACTTATATGTATACACCTGCACCTTGTCTAGAGTGAAGTACTCATTCCAATGATTATTCCCTTGAAGCGAGTCGGAAAGCTCATTGAAAACAAAGGTTCCGAGGACCGCATACAGAAGAACGCCAAACATGGAAACTGAGGTAAGTATAATGCCAAAGTTCTTATTCTTCCAAACTATCCAGTTGAGCACTCCAATTGCACCAAGAAAGATCAGGCTATAATCCAGAATAGATATAGTTCTAAGCTTCAAGAGATCCGCATTGTAGTAGTAAGCATCCGTTACCGATGCAGAATATTGTTGCATCCAGTAGGCAGAAATTTCAGCGAAGAATGTGAAGTAAATGAGGGCAAAAGTCGTTATCGGCAAAAAGAAGTCGAGTGTAAGCTGCCAACCATTCGGTTTTTCCGGTCGTTTTGAAGGAAGACGGTTTAACAAAGACATCACAATAAAACCAAGGCACGCCATTGCTGCACCAAGAAATACCTGATTGTTCAAAAAGGCAAGATCTCCACCACCATGACTATATCTCGACAAATAGGGTTGATAATCTACAACCAGGCTTTTGCAGACGCTGAAAAAGGCAAATACGATCATCGGATAGGACAATAGCTCATAGACCTTTATCCCTTGCACTCTTCCGATAAAGAACAAGATCAATGCTTCAAGAGTCCAGAATATGGGGATCCAGTTCCCGTCAAACTGAATGGGAATTGCAATAGTAATAAACAAAAGGACCATTCCTGCTTCCACATAGAAAAGGCCCTTATCCGAAAGATTCTTCTTGTAAAACACCAAGGTGATGAGAAAATGGAATGCGGCATTTGCCAAAGCGAACGTTCCAAGATATTCCTGTCCAACCGGTTGAGAATCCAAAATGTTGTATCCGATCAGAAAGAACAGGATAGAATTGACCAATATCAATGAAATATCGCCGCCGTTGAACTTATCCTTCTGAATCAACTTATGAGCCAGAAATGCTGCATAAAAAGTTACGTAGTAAATGCTAAGAAAAATAACGGCAATGTGAAAATGGTCCTCAGATTGATAATCCATTAGAAACCAGGAACCGAATACGAGCCAGGTCAATCCGAAAGCACTGTAATACAACCCTCTCCAGTATTTCTTGAATCCCAGAAACAGTATACCTGCATTAATAATGGCCATATAGGTAAACATAATGTGCACCCTTCCTGAATCATTATCCAGCAGAAATGGTATCCCATAAGCACCTACCATGCCCAGAATAGCAACCAGCTCCTTATCGTATTTCAGAGCTGCAAAAACAGTAACGGCGGTAATTATAACCATTAGGGCAAAAGATTCGATCTGTCCGAAATAACCGTAGTAGGCATAAGAGGCATACGTCATAAAGTAGGCTGTGGCCAGCCCGCCTCCAACAAGAACGGCGCTGAATCCCTCATATTTTTTCTTTAACCACAACCCAAGAATTGCCATGGCAACAGCTATGGAATATCCCGTAACGACCTGAAAAACAGGCCCCAGCCAGTCATTTTCAATTGCCACCTTTGCTCCCAGTCCAAGACCGATCAGAAGTATGCCAATTCCTACATAGCTAAAAACCTTCTGACCAATAAACACCTCCGCACTATCCAGCTCACCCTCTTTATGTCCTCCAGGTTCTACCTTTTGTTCTGATGTTCTTTCCTGCCGCTCATTAAACGCGGTCGGCCCTGAGTCCGCACCGGTGTCAGTATCAGGTTCTTTAATCTCCATTGCGGGCACAGACTCTTTTATCCTGTCTATTGTTCCCTGAAAACCAGACACCTTTTCCTTTAACGCCCCTATTTTCTCACTAAATTCTGTTTGTTTCTTCTCAATAAATGACAGTTTCTCATCGAGCTTAGCTGCCAATTCCGGTTGCGGATTCGGAGCGTTTTTGTACGAGTTAAGCTCTACTCTGAGCTTTTCAAATTCATTCGTAAAGGCGTCGGATTTGCCGAGAATAAAGACAAGGTCTGAATCTGCTTCGAGAACCTGCGCATGATCTTTTGGATAGCTTATGATCTCTTGTTTTAAGAAGTCGACATCTTTCCTCAGATCGATCTGACGTTCATTTAATTTTTTAAAGCGACCAAACAGCTGCTTAATAGTATCGACATGACCCATGAGAAATACGTTTATTATTGAATGTACCTAAATTTCAGCAAAAAAAATCCCTATCAATAATATTGACAGGGATTTAACAATAATTATAATAACTGCTGTTAAATAATGAGCATCGCGTCACCATACGAATAAAACCTGTATTTTTCCTTAATGGCTTCTTTGTATGCTTCCATTACAAGGTCATACCCCCCAAATGCACAAACCTGCATTAACAGTGTAGACATTGGCATGTGAAAATTGCTTATCATGGCGTCGGCTATTCTAAACTCGTAAGGAGGAAATATGAATTTATTCGTCCATCCATCATAGGCCTTTAATCTCCCTTCCGTGGATACAGAGGTCTCAATTGATCGCATCACCGTTGTGCCAATAGCACAAATTGTTTTTTTAGCATCCTTTGTCTGGTTCACAGTTTGAGCTGCACCTTCAGAGATCGACAGCTGCTCGGAATCCATTTTGTGCTTAGTAAGATCCTCTACCTCTACAGGTCTGAAAGTACCAAGACCGACATGAAGAGTAAGCTCAGCAAAATTTAATCCTTTCAGCTCCAGTCTTTTCAATAATTCTCTTGAAAAATGAAGACCGGCAGTGGGTGCTGCAACAGCCCCCTCCTCTTTCGCAAAGATCGTCTGAAATCTTTCTTCATCGATCGTTTCAACAGGTCGATCAATGTATTTCGGAATTGGTGTTTCACCCAATGCTGTAATTGCTTGTTTAAAATCGTCATACGGACCATCATACAAGAACCGTAACGTTCTTCCTCTGGAGGTGGTATTATCTATTACCTCAGCAACAAGTGCTTCATCTTCTCCAAAATAAAGCTTATTGCCAATCCGGATCTTTCTTGCCGGGTCAACCAAGACATCCCACAACAAACTTTCCCGATTCAGCTCCCGCAATAAAAACACTTCAATTCGAGCTCCTGTTTTTTCTTTGTTACCATACATTCTGGCCGGGAAAACTCTGGTGTTATTGAACACCATGGCATCACCATCATCAAAATAATCAATGACATCTCTGAACATTTTGTGCTCAAATTTTCCTTCTTTTCTATTTACCACTAAAAGCCGAGATTCATCCCTGTTGTCCACGGGGTATTGTGCGATTAGTTTATCCGGTAGTTCGTATTTGAATTGAGATAGCTTCATTTGTGACTATTTATTCCTCTGTTGAGGAGCGCGAATTTAGTAATTAATAATTGAACTTCAATTACTTGATGAAAATTGCTACTATTATTACACAATGAAAATGACTTAACCTTGACTAATCTGTTGAATCATTTCCTCAACAGTTAACGCATTTTCTACTGAATAGTTGCCAATTTTTGTCCGATGCAAAGCGGTAAGGTGCCCACCCGAATTTGTCTCTTTTCCCAGGTCACGAGCCAAAGCCCTGATATAAGTTCCTTTACTACACGTTATACGAAAGTCAACTGCAGGCAATACATTACAATTAATTTCGAATTCATATACTTCAACGCTATTTGGTGGCAGGACCAGCAGCTCACCTTTTCGTGCAGCATTGTAGGCTCTTTGACCTCCAACTTTTTTTGCTGAAAAAGACGGGGGGACCTGGTCGATCTTCCCCGTCAACCTTGAAGTGGCATCTTTAATCACCTCCTCATTGAGATGATCCACCGAAAAATGTTGATCTATTTCTGTCTCCAGGTCAAAAGAAGGCGTTGTACTTCCCAGCTGAATTCGGCCTGTATACTCCTTTGTCTGTTTTTGGATCTTATCAATTGTCTTCGTTTTCTTACCGGTGCATAGGATCAATAATCCTGTTGCCAGAGGGTCCAGAGTCCCGGCATGCCCGACCTTTATCTTTTTAATACCAAGTTTTCTTCGGATCTCGTACCGTATTTTATTCACCACCTGAAACGATGTCCATTCCATGGGCTTGTTGATCAACAATATTTCTCCTTGCTGAAAATCGAACATTAAAACAGGCTATAGATGATGGCAGCCACCCCGATACCAAAACAATAAAAAGAAAAATATTTCAGCTGCGACCTTTTAACTAGCTTGATCATCCAGCTACATGCAAAAAGGCCTGTCAGAAAAGCAGCGATAAAACCAACCATGAGTGTCCACAGATCAAGTGACATCAAGGGCCTGACCTTCGCCAGATGATTGGATAGCACCTTATCACTTGTGGAAGTCTTAACTCGTGAACCTAGATCAGCAGTAAACCCCTTTGTCAACTCAGATTCTCTGCCGATCGCCCCTTCGCCCAAATTGTTTTCAATCTTGACCTTAAAAAAATCCCACGATTCCTCTTTCTGAAGAATGGCCATTCTGACCGAGTTAAATTCTGCTTCAGAGACTACCTCTTCCTTGGTCAGTTCAGACATAATTACTTCCGTACGCTCTTGTGCCGACAATTTTTCCAGGTCCGCTATTTCCTTGTACTTCTTCATGTCCAAAAGTGCTGCTCCCAGGATCAAAGGTACAACCATAAGGAATGAAAATCGTGCAGCTTTTGAACGATCAACACCTAATATAACCGAAGTGGAAATGGTCGCTCCGCTTCTTGATATTCCCGGCAAAATAGCAATAGCCTGAGCAATACCAACAATTACTGAAGCCATAAACGTGACTTTTTTAGGGGTGTTTTTTGACAGATCCGCAAAGAAGAGAAGAACCCCTGTTAACAAGAGCATAACGCCAACGAGCAAAATGTTCCCGCTAAAAAAGGCTTCGATCTGATCTTCAAAAAATAAACCGACAAGTGCAGCCGGAACCATTGAAACGAGGATCAAAAAGGTGAATTTCGTCTCTTCATTCCACCTGAACTTGAACAATCCTTTCAGTATCTCTAAAATGTCCTTCCGGAAAATAACGATCGTGCTCATCGCCGTAGCTGCGTGCAATACGATAGACAGTAATAACGGATCCGAGATCTCGACCCCCAGAATTTCCTTTCCGAGCTCTATATGACCACTACTTGATACAGGTAGAAATTCTGTTAAGCCCTGAATTATTCCTAAAATAACAGCTTCTAAAAAGCTCATTTTGATTTAGGACGCTTCATGATAGCAAAAATGACAACCACGTAGCCAACAATTACCGTTATTGGTGCCACCGTAATTCGCGTAGGGTGAAAAAGTTCTTCCTCGTTAAATTCAGTAGGATCTGCGGAACCACCTCCCGACATTAATACAAATCCGACAACTACTATCAGCACTCCTACAACCATTAAGATGTAGTTTAATTTTCCGAGAGCAGCCTTATTTTCTTCTTCTGTAGTCATAATCAATACAAATTATCCGTTTTTATTCGAATGTACTTTCTAAGCGCAAGGGAGGTGCTTATATATGAGATCAACATCCCCCCCAAAACTATGCACCCGAACAGAATGCCAAATATCTTAAAATCATTTTGATTTTCACCTCCTGCCAATGTTATGGATTCAACTGTAGAATCCCCGAATAACACTTCAGGACTGAATTGCCACAGCACATAGCTCATACCGATAAACAGCATTGCAGCTATAATACCTGATGATAGTCCCAGCAATAAGGAATTGACCAGAAACGGTCGTTTAATAAAAGATGATTTTGCACCGACAAGCTGCATGGTTTTTATCGTAAACCGTTGAGCATAGATCGATAAACGGATCGTAACAAATATCAGCACTATGGCGACAACAAGTAACAGTGACGCAAATCCCCATATCCAAAGGCTGATATTGCTAAAGCTCTCATTGACACTTTCAAATTGGCTTTTGTTGTAGTAGACCTCCTCAACAAGCTCTTCATTGTCTGCCAATACCCACCGCTCAAATGCTTCAACACTGTCCACATTCACGTAGCTTTCTTCGAGCAAAACATTAATGGAAGCCTGGAATGGGTTTTCATCCAGCAAATTCATATGATCCTCCCCGATACCTGCTTTGATGGTAGCAAAGGCTGAGTCTTTAGAAACAAAAACCGCATTTCTCACATAAGGCTGTGCTGATATCTCCTTCTCAATTCGCTTTACGTCCGCATCACTTGTAGAGTCATAGAAAAACACATCCAGCTCAACCTGTTCCTTAACCTG
>JAAZYJ010000056.1 GCA_014239715.1 Flavobacteriales bacterium | reverse complement strand
TCTAATCTTATGCAGGATTTATGCTTAAATATTTTCGGTAACGAAAGGGGGCCTAAATGCTTAACAGAACAGAAACAGACTCTACATTGCCATTAATCGGAGGGTTGATTTTTTTAATTTCTACGGTTGCAGACTCCATAATCAACAGCTCTTTTTTGAATCGGTTCAGAATACGTTGACCAACATGCTCGATCAGCTTGGATCGAATTGCCATTTCCTCCTCGACAATGCGGTTAATGTCGCAGTAATCTATTGTCTTGCTAAGATCATCGTTATTCGCCGCTTCCGAGAAGTCCAATTTCATTTCCACGCCCACCAAATAAGTTTGCCCAATTGAGGCCTCTTCTGCCATACAGCCGTGGTAGGAATAACAAACAATATTTTCAACTTTTATTATGCCCATACAAGTCAGGAAAGCCTGTCAACACCAGTGTTTATTCGGCTCAGGGTCTCTTCTTTGCCCAAAAGCTCCGCAATTTGAAACATGGAGGGACCCATGCCCTTCCCCGTTAGCAAAAGCCTGAAGTTCGGCAGAACTGCTCCCATACCAAGGTCATTGTCTTGTAAAAACTGTTTGAAAGAGCGTTCCACATTTTCAGAATTGAAAGGCTCTACCGCTTCAAAAGCGACCGCCAGCGCTTTCATTCGTTCAGGAGTTTCGGCTTTCCATTTTTTGCGTTGCGTTTTCTCATCGTACTCAAGAGGAGGTGAAAAAAAGTAGTCTCCATTAGCCAGCTCAAACGGAAATGAAGCCCTCTCTTTCATCATGCCCGCAACATTTGATAAAAAAGCACCGTCGAACTCCCCCTCCACAAAATTAGCCAGCATTTGACCAAGCTCTTCATCTGGTTTGGCGCGTAAATACTGTTGGTTGAACCACTTCGTTTTGTCAGGGTCAAACTTAGCACCGCTCTTCCCTACCCTTTCCAAGGAAAAGGCAGCCACAAGCTCGTCTATTGAAAAGAGCTCCTGAGGTGTGCCAGGATTCCAGCCTAAAAATGCCAGCATATTCACAAAGGCTTCGGGGAAATATCCTTTCTCTCTGTACCCGGAAGAAACTTCCTTGGTAGTAGGGTCACTCCATTCCAGTGGAAAAACCGGAAAACCGAGGCGATCTCCGTCCCTTTTGCTCAACTTTCCATTCCCATCCGGCTTTAAAATGAGCGGGAGATGTGCAAACTTAGGCATACTTTCTTCCCACCCCAGGTAGCGGTATAACAGAACATGTAATGGTGCTGATGGCAACCACTCCTCCCCTCTTATCACATGTGAAATTTCCATTAGGTAATCATCGACGATATTGGCCATGTGATACGTGGGCATTCCGTCACTTTTGAAGAGAACTTTGTCGTCCATGTTGTTCGTGTTGACGATCACCCACCCTCGGATCTCATCATGAAACCTCACCTCTTCGTTTCGCGGCATCTTGATTCTAACGGTGTATTCTTCGTTGCTTTCAAGCCTGCTTTTCACTTCTTCCGCAGGCAGAGTAAGTGAATTTTTCATGCTGCTTCTGGTAACCCCGTTGTATTGCCAGTTGGGCATTTTCATTTGTTTGGCATTCTCCCTCATTTCACCAAGCTCTTCTCCGGAGTCGAATGCGTAGTAGGCGTGGCCTCGCTCAACTAGAAGATCTACATACTCTTTGTAAAGCCCTTTACGTTCACTTTGCCTGTAGGGTCCCTTTCCACCACCAAAACCCTGCCCTTCATTGGGGCATATGCCGCACCACTTTAGAGATTCAATAATATAATCCTCAGCTCCTTGAACAAAGCGCGCCTGATCAGTGTCCTCTATGCGAAGCACAAAGTCACCATTGAAGTGTTTTGCAAAAAGGTAATTGTATAACGCCGTCCTAACTCCCCCAATGTGCAGAGGCCCCGTTGGGCTGGGGGCAAATCGAACACGTACTTTTCTGTCACTCATAGTGGATGCAAAAATTATCGGGCAAAGATAAACGATAATATTCCAAAAAAAAATGAGAATAATGCCGTTGAAATTCTCAGAAAGGAAAACAATAGCAGCGCAAAATTTAACATCTCATAAGGAACAATTCGTGTAACTTTACGTTATTACAACCAGCTACTTTGCCGTTTACATTGAACGCGCACGCGAGAGGGGGGTATTAAAAGGTATGGATTTCGGAAACAAAACTTCACTACATGTCAAGCTGGATGCTTTTATAAGAAAGTACTACAAAAATCAATTGATAAAAGGATTGATTTATGGCACCGGACTGGTTCTTGCTTTTTTCCTCCTTGCGATCATATTTGAGTATATCGGTCAATTTGAAACAACGGGGAGAACCGTCTTGTTTTGGGTGTTCATTTTTACGTCGGCCTTTGTTCTTGGCAAATTCATCGTGATTCCATTGGCTAAGCTCGGAAGAATGGGAAGGATCATTTCACATGAGCAGGCTGCAAAAATAGTGGGGGATCATTTTTCAGATGTTCAGGACAAGCTGCTCAACACGCTGCAGCTTAATCAGATGTCAGAAGGAACCAGCCCGGATCAGTACGCGCTTATTCAGGCAAGCATTAATCAGAGAACAGAAGCTCTTTACCCGGTGCCATTTACCTCTGCTATTGATCTAACCCAAAATAAAAAACACATCTGGTGGCTGTTAGTGCCAATAGCTGTTTTTGGGTCGGTTTTATTTTTGAACTCAGAAATCATCACGGGCTCAACAGATCGATTATTGCACCATGGTGCACATTATGAGCAAGCGGCGCCATTTACCTTTCTGATTTCTAATGACAGCCTCGAGGTCGTTGAAAAGGAAGACTTCACACTTATTGTAAACCTGGAGGGCAGCTATGCACCGGAAAAGGTGTTCATAAATGCAAATGGAAAGATCTTGAAAATGGAGAGGGAAAGCGCAGTAAGCTTTAAACACACTTTCAAGAATGTTCGTGAAGACATCCCCTTCTACTTTACGGCTGAAAACTTCAATTCGTCTCAATTTGCCCTGAAAACGATTCCCAACCCGGTAATTCTGAATTTTGAGGCATATCTTGACTACCCAAGCTACACGAAGAGAAAGGATCAGACAATAAAGAACACGGGAGACCTCATTCTTCCCGAGGGGACCAGGGTGAGCTGGAAATTCAAAACGTCCAACACAAGAGAGGTGCACATAGAGATCGATGACTCGGCACACGTCCTTAAGGAAACATTGGCCGGGAGGTTTGAGCTGGAAAAAAGACTGTTTAACAGCACGAATTACACGGTGAGGTCAAAGAATGAATTCATCACAAACAAAATGGAGGTTGACTATTTTCTAAACGTTGTAAAAGATGAATATCCAAAAATCACAATGGAAGAAAATGTCGATTCCAACAATTATAGGCACAAGTATTTTTCCGGTAGCATTTCTGATGACTACGGCTTCTCAAGTTTGACGTTCAACTACAAAGTGGTTGAAGGGGAAAGCGAAAACCCTCAGGAAAATGCTGTTAGCCGTAAAATCAAGATCAATGGTGATTTTAATCAAGATCAATTCTATCACTTCTGGGACATTTCGGAAATTATGCTGAGACCGGGTGATTACATCGAATATTATTTTTCTGTTTGGGACAACGACGCCGTAAATGGAGCGAAGAGTGCGCGCACAAAGGCACAACGCTTTAAGGCGCCCACAAAAAAGGAGCTCTCTGATAATACCGATAAGACCAACGAGCTCATTAAAAAAGAGCTCGAGGAAAGCATTAAGGAGGCGCAAAAGATTAAAAAAGAGATGCTGGACCTTCAGAAAGACCTATTCAATAAGAAAAACATGACCTGGCAAGACAAGAATAGGATTGAAGATTTGTTGGATCGCCAAAAACAGATGGAACACAAAATTGAGCAGGTGCAACAGCAAAACAAGAACAATAATCAGCAACAAAGACAATACAAGGACCTTAGCGAAGAGATCTTCGAAAAGCAAAAGATGCTAGAAGAGCTGTTTGATAAAATTATGGATGAGGAGACGAAAAAGCTATTCGAAGAACTGGAGAAGCTGATGAACGAACTCAATAAGGACAAGGTGCAAGAAAAACTGGAGCAGCTGAATTGGAATCAGGAGGACGTGGAAAAAAGCATGGAAGAATCTTTGGAGCTGTTAAAGCAGTTTGAGTTTGAACAAAAAGTTGAAGATGTTGCAGAAAAGCTAAAGGATCTGGCGAAAAAGGAAGAAAAGCTCTCCGAAAAATCAGAGTCGAAAAAAAGCGACAGTGACCGACTGAAGGAAGAACAAGAAAAACTGAATGAAGAATTTGAAGACATCAAAGAGGATGTAGAAAAATTGGAACAGATGAATAATGAGCTGTTGAATAAACACGACATGATGACCCCCAAGGAAGACATGAAGTCGATCGAGAACGAACTACAGAAAAGCACAGAAGAGCTTGGCAAAAAGAAGAATAAGAAGGCCTCCGAAAGCCAAAAATCTGCGGCAGAGCAGATGAAGGAGTCGGCAGAAAAATTACAAAGCATGCTTGCAAGCAGTCAGGAACAGAAAGCGGAAGAAGACATGCAGGCTTTGAGAATGCTGCTTGAAAACCTGATCACCTTTTCATTTGACCAGGAAAGCGTGATGGAAGAGCTAAAAACCCTTAGCACCAAAGACCCTAAATATGTTGAGCTGGGAAGAGAGCAACGAAAGCTAATGGATGATGCCAAAATTGTTGAGGACTCATTGAGGGCGCTAGCCAAGAGGCAGGCAATGGTGGCAAACATTATCGGTAGTGAGCTGAAAGACATGAAGCATGGAATAAAGAATGCAATAGAGCACATTAAGGAAAGACAGACGCCTCAGGCCAGACAGCAGCAACAGCACACCATGATGTCGGCAAATAATTTAGCACTAATGCTGGATGAGGCACTACAGAATATGCAAAAGCAAATGGCCTCTAAAATGCCTGGAACGGGCCAATGTGAAAAGCCAGGAGGAATGGGCAACAAGCCGTCTTCCGGAAAGCCAAGCCAATCACTTAGTGAAATGAGGAAACAAATGCAACAGCAGCTGGAGAAGATGAAAAACGCGTTGCAGAAAGGGGATAAACCCGGCGAGAAGAACAAGGGAAAAGGTGAAAAGCCCGGGGGATCAGGGCAGAACGGGCAGGGAGGCTTGCCGTCTAATAGCGAGGAGCTGGCAAAGCTAGCTGCGCAGCAAGCAGCAATTAGAAAGGAAATTCAACGCCTTTCCCAACAAATGAATGAAGACGGGTCAGGAGAAGGCAACGGCCTGAAGAAGATCGCCAAGGAAATGGAAAAGCTGGAGGAAGATATTGTCAACAACCGATTGAGTAGGCAGTCTATAGATCGTCAGAAAGACATTGTAACCAGGCTTTTAGAACACGAAAAAGCAGAGCGGCAGCAAGACTTTGACAACAAGAGAAAATCAGAGAGTGTAAAAAACGAAGATTATAGTAACCCAAACCAATTTTTCGAGTATAAGAGGAGGAAAGAAAAAGAGGTAGAAATGCTGAAGACGGTGCCGCCGGATCTGAAGCAGTACTATAAGAACAAGATTAACGAGTATTTCAATAAAGTTGATTAACACCATGGACACAGTAGATATGGAAACTGCCCAGCGAATAGATTTCAAATCCAGATCAGAAAACATTGTAGTTGTAGAACGTTTGATAAACGAACTATGCGACAAACACGCAATTCACGAGGACCAGTACGGAAACCTTTTGATCGCCCTTACAGAGGCGGTCAACAATGCCATTTTACATGGCAATAGTAGCGATCCAAACAAAAGTGTAACGGTTGAATACCATAGCTGCGACACTTCCATTGAGTTTATGGTTAAGGATGAAGGACCGGGCTTCGACTTTGACAATTTACCGGACCCTACAGACCCCAGAAACATTGAAAAGCCAACAGGGCGAGGCGTTTTCTTAATGAGAAACCTTGCTGACGAGGTTATTTTTCATGAAGAAGGAAGGGTGGTCGAGCTGAAATTTCAAATTATCGCCAATTAAGATCCAAAAATTTGAGTAACGTATATTTTTGTTCGGAGGAAACCACCTTCGTGTTGTCCAATCAACCAAAATATGTTGATTGGATTTTTAATTTAATAACTGAGCATGGCTTTGAATGCGGGGACGTTAGCTTTATCTATTGCTCGGACCGCCACCTACTTGAGCTGAATAAAAAGCATTTAGGACACGACTATTATACAGACGTTATTACCTTCAATTATGGTGAGGAAAATAAGATCAGCGGTGACATTTTCATTAGTGTGGACCGCGTGGGTGAAAATGCAAAAGAATTTCATTGTAGCTTTGCCGAAGAGCTGAAGAGAGTGATGGCGCATGGAATTTTGCACCTGTTAGGTTTTGACGATAAGGACATCGAGTCCAAAGAGGCGATGCGAACGGGTGAAAATGAAGCGCTCAAACTGTTTAAGTAGCTGATATATAGGTGTTTATGCATTAATGTTTCACGTGAAACCCATGTTACAGGAGTATGATGTTATAGTGGTTGGCGGTGGACACGCCGGGAATGAAGCGGCGGCCGCTTCGGCTAAATTAGGCTGCACTACCCTATTGATTACAATGAACATGAATACCATCGGCCACATGTCCTGTAATCCGGCTATAGGCGGAATAGCAAAGGGGCAGATCGTCAAAGAAATTGATGCGCTGGGAGGCTATACGGGCATAGTGGCTGACAAAAGCGCGATTCAGTACAAGCTTCTCAATAGATCTAAGGGGCCGGCAATGTGGTCGCCAAGAAGTCAAAATGATCGTTTAAGATTTGCAGAGGAATGGCGGCTCGCTCTTGAGGGAATTAATGGGTTAGATTTTTGGCAGGACATGGTAGTTGGTCTGATTGTTGAAAATGATACAGTTGTTGGGGTAAAAACAGGAATGGGGCTTGAGATCAAAGCAAAAAAGATCATATTAAATTCAGGCACATTTCTAAACGGGCTTATTCACTTGGGATTGAAGAAATTTGGCGGTGGTAGAGCCGGTGACCCTGCGTCTAAAGGGATAACGGAAGAGCTTATACAATTGGGGTTTGAATCTGGTAGAATGAAGACGGGAACTCCTCCACGGGTGGATGGTCGTTCTTTGGACTATAGTAAAATGACCATACAGCCTGGAGACGAAAATCCGGGAAAGTTTTCATATTCAAACATGTCTGACCATCTGCAGGAACAGGTTCCCTGCTATATGACATATACGAACGAAAATGTTCACGATGTGCTTAGGGAAGGGTTTGATAGGTCTCCTATGTTCAATGGGTCGATAAAATCTGTCGGACCCAGGTATTGTCCCAGCATTGAGGATAAGCTAAACAGGTTTGCAGATAAAGATCGTCATCAGATTTTCGTCGAGCCTGAGGGCTGGAACACGATCGAGATATATGTTAATGGTTTTAGCACCTCTTTGCCTGAAGAAGTACAGCTTCAGGGGATGAGAAAGATTGAAGGGTTCGAAAAGGTAAAAATGTTCAGGCCCGGGTACGCTATTGAATATGACTACTTCCCCCCTACCCAGCTAAGGCATACGCTGGAAACCAAAAATATTAATAACCTATATCTGGCAGGTCAGATCAATGGAACAACAGGATATGAAGAGGCCGCTTGCCAGGGTCTGATCGCAGGCATAAATGCAGCCTTGAGTGTTAAGGATAGAGACCCATTAATATTGACTAGAGACGAAGCGTATATAGGGGTTTTAATTGATGACCTGATCACTAAGGGCACAAATGAGCCCTATAGAATGTTTACATCCAGGGCGGAGTACAGAATGTTGCTGCGACAGGACAACGCCGACCTAAGACTCACTCCAATTTCTCACGCAATGGGCTTGGCTTCGGATGAACGAATGAAGCAGGTTGAGCGAAAAATTGATGGTACTAAAGAAGTAATTGAATTTTTTAGGAAGACTAGTGTTGAACCACAAGAGATTAACGGGCTGCTAACAGATAAGGGCTCAGCAAAGCTCTCACAAAAAGTAAAGCTGGAATCCATCATTAAGAGGCCTCACATAACACTTAAGGATGTGGCAAAGGCCTCGGGTAAATTGTCAGACAAGATCGATGGGCTTGAGGGGGATGTTGAGGCGATCCTTGAACAAGCTGAAGTTGAAATGAAATACCGAGGATATATCGAAAAACAGGAAGAGCTTGTGGACAAGATGCATCGCCTGGAAAAGGTTTTAATTCCGGACGATATAGATTACTTTAAGTTTTCGGGGCTTTCCACTGAGAGCAAGGAAAAGCTTGATCAGGTCAAGCCGACTACACTTGGTCAGGCCTCAAGAATTAGTGGAATTAAACCTTCTGACATTTCAATATTAATGGTTTATTTAGGTAGATAAATTAAACGGGTTTCACGTGGAACATGAGCGTATGGTTGAAGTAAATGAATGCCCAATATGCGGCTTTGAAAAGTCTAGTTTGTTTCTGCAATCCGTAGATTTTTCTACCACGCAAGAGGAGTTCTCAGTTCGTCAATGTGCGTCGTGCAATTTCAGGTTTACTTCGCCGATTCCCTCAGAAGACAGAATAGGGGACTATTATCAATCTGAAGATTATATTTCTCATACGGATTCCAAAAAAGGATTGATGAATAAAGTGTACCATGTTGTGCGAAACAGGGCGATCCGGAAAAAAGAAAGGCTTATTTCATCAGTGGAAGGCGGCAAAGAATTACTGGACATTGGCTGCGGGACAGGAGATTTTCTTAAGTTTTGTGTTGAAAATGGCTGGTCCGGCCGCGGCCTTGAGCCCGATGCAGGGGCAAGAAATATTTGTCAGGCCAAAGGGTTGGAAACACAGGATATCACGGAGCTCCATCAGATAGAAAATGGGAGTGTTTCTGTGGTTACTATGTGGCACGTTTTAGAGCACGTCTATCATTTAGCCAGGGATTTAAAAAAGATCTGTGATGTATTAGCTAACAACGGTAGGCTCATTATTGCAGTGCCGAACTGCTCGTCTTATGATGCAAAAAAATACGGCAAGTATTGGGCTGCTTATGACTTGCCGATTCATCTATATCACTTTCGTCCAAGTGATGTTATAGCGCTGGCAAATAAGCATGGAATGATGGTTGATAATATATTGCCAATGAAGTACGATTCATATTACGTAAGTATGCTTTCCGAAAAGTACAAGGGAGGTAATATTATAAATGCATTTTTTGCTGGTGCCAGATCAAATCTAAAAGCAAACGCTAAAAACAATGCATATTCCAGTCAAATTTATGTTTTGACTAAAAAATAGTAAGGCCAGATTCAGAATTACGCATTTAACGGCAATTTAAGGCGCTAACGTTCTTTTAATTATGATGGGCAGTCAAAAGCACGAGAAGCGGGCTCAGATCAAAAATATTGAAGCGGAAACAGAAGTAACATAATGGGCTGTAAAACAGAGAGTTAAGAGTGAATCGGCCCAGGTGTGAGCAAAAATATCCGCTGAAATCTCAATGATGGTCATGAAAGATGGTCCAGCTTTTTGTTTCCAGCTTGTTTCGATGATCTTCAACCATTGTTGTCCATTCCAATTTTTCAGGACCTTCTTCCCATTTGTTAATGATCATCAGAGCCGTGCTACTTGCTTCTATGGCTTCGTCGTGTCGGCCGTCAATGTTTAACCACCAGCTATACCGGTCCCAGAAAAATGGGTCTTCATACAACGTAGAATTGAATTTTATATTTATGATGTAATAACGATCTGCCAGAGGCACAAAAGCAAGCGATACACCGGAAATCATAAATAGGAACCATAAAATAAGATTGTAGCTCCGCAACCTTTCCTTTATAACCCGAAAGGCAGTGTATAAGCTCATCAAAATAGCAGCTGTTAGTATCGGAGCTTGATAGGGCACGAAATATTTCAGGACCAAAAGAAGATAAACCATCCACAGGAATAGCGACAAGCCGATTATTGCCTGGTGTTTCTTTGGGCCCCTCAAACGAACAATGTTCAATACCAGAACCAGCAACACTCCAAAGATCATAATGACTGCAGGAAACGGAACAAGCTGGGTGTGGAACACCTTCTCAAAAAGCCCGATGAAGAAAGCGAG
This sequence comes from Flavobacteriales bacterium, assembly GCA_014239715.1. The sequence continues at coordinate 1,822 of JAAZYJ010000056.1, read as the reverse complement.
ATATGCAAGAACTTCAAATATTTTCATCGTTTTCTACATTAAGAAACAATCATTGTAGTTTAATTTTGAGGCACATAATACTCCTCACTGGAGCCACCTTCATCAACTTCGCCTTTTTCGCGGTTCAACTCTTTGATCTTCCCGATCTGTTTTACTATTCCAATCACTCCTAATGTAACCAATCCGGCAAACCCAATGACCAGGGCAGCAAAGGCCATTGCCCCCGAACCATTGCAGGCTAATAAGCAAGCAATGACCAACGCAGCAATAGTAAAAACAGCCAGGAGAACACACAATAGAACAATAGACGTGACGTACCAGGCCTTGCTGCCTCCGGTGGCGGCCTCCATTTCGGGCATTATAGCATTTGCTGTGGCCATTACAGCCAGCGACCTTGACCATAAATGGAACCCGATCTTCCTTTTATCACTTACAAATTTATCTATTCCATTTCCGGTTTTTGACAGGCTGGACCCAAGGGATAATAGCACAGCGCCAACGGCAAATGAATTGGGTAGTGAAAGGCCCGAGTAAGCTGCCAATACGCCAATTGCCGAAGAGATCACGACAAGCGCGACATTCATTGCGGTTAAAATTTTTCGGGACTTCTTTTTGTTTTTTACTGCCCAAAGGGAGCCCTTGATCATGGTCATGCTTCTTCCGGACCTCATTGTAAAACCCAACATAGCAAGAAAGCCGGCAATAAGTCCCATTTCTCCTTGGCCGCTTCTATTATTGGGCTGGTCAGATGAGCCATTTATAGCTTCAACTTTCTCACCATCAACTGAAGAAAACGACTCAAATTCAGCGGCCTTTCCGCCTTTGTTTTTGATGGATTGCTTTTTACTGGAATGGAATCCGGGTCGGTATTTTCTTTTTTGGAATGCGCAGCTTGAGGCAAACGAGACGGCAAGAACAATAATAATAAGCAGTAGGGTGTGAGTTTTTAATTCTGAAAGCTTCATCAGCTGCGACGTTAGGTTGGTTGTCTCCACAAATTAGAGATAAAAAGGCTAACGAAAAAATCAGCGACGATAACGGGTTTAAAAATAAAGTGAGTCGATGGATATTGGCACAACGCCAACTCGTAAAGACCCGTTCAGCTGCAGTGTTGAATTGAGATCGAGCAGAAACTCATTCTCATATTCAGAAATAGGACAATCAACCGAGCTGATCGTCGCCGGACCAAATTCATCCTTCTTTTGATAGGCCGCGTAAACGACGGTGCAATTTTCAATTTTGGTGTCTGAAACGCCTATTGTTGAATTGTCTTTGGAAACAAGGGCCATTTCAGCCGTTTCAACATTGCAGCCTGCGACAGTAACTTCGGAGGCTTCACCTCCGCTGATTCCCTTATCGCCAATATGCTTTAGCTTACAGTTGACCACCCGGACCGTTGATCCGGAAAAATCAAGGCCGTCATTTCCTGCATTCTGAAAGTTTGAATATTCGACAATTCCGTTGCAAAAATCAGCATCAAAACCGTCGTGCAAACACTCATTCACCGTGGAACTTGATATTGTAAAATCACACCTGACCAGGTTGATCGCATCTTCAGAAATACCATTCAAAAAGGAACAATTACTCAACTCAACTTCGGTATTGTAAAATGTTACCCCACCGGTAAGGCTCCAATTCTTATAATTCAAGGTGTTCATGCCATCAAATTCCACCCATTTTAGGAGTGACTTTTTATTAGGTGAAAGCACTTGAAAGCCATGATTATTCGTGTACTTGGCAACGACAGTTATCGGGCTTTGTCTGGTGCCGGTAGCGGTGAAGCCAGCCGCGGTGGAACCAGCCGCGGTGGAACCAGCCGCGG
>JAAZYJ010000030.1 GCA_014239715.1 Flavobacteriales bacterium | reverse complement strand
ATCGTAGCAATTGTAATTGTATCCAACAATACTTCCCCCGCTCGGAGCGAATCTTGGCGCGGATAGGAAATATATTGTCTTACATTGTTGTAGTCTTGCACGAAATAATGGACCAGCAAGCTGTCAAAATTGAATTCGCTAACGTTTTCAATGGCAATAGCAAATTGTGCCGAATCACCATGCAGAATACTATCATTAATCGAAAAATAGAATCCTTTTTTCTGATTGATCGCAAGTTCCGGAGCCGGTTCGTACAGCAGCTGCCATCTTTCCGTTTGTGCCGGTGTCTGGCTCACCCCGTCATAATAGAACCCTTCGACCTTTGCATACGGATAAACGCTTGCGTCCATGACCACATCCAGGTTGGTAATCGAATCCAAAACAGTAAATGTAGAATCCAGAATCAGATCTGTAACTCCTGAAGACTTGATCCCGTAGAGTTTGATCCTCGTGCTATCTGTGTTAGGAAACTCATACGGATTCTGGGCCCAATACATGGTGTTCCACTTCAAAGCCGGACCAATCCGCTGTGATGTCATCAGACCGGATTGAGCAAAATTCAATGAGTCCTGTAATTGAATTGCTTCATGAATGCCTAGGTCAGATGGCTGCGAATACACCTCGCTTGCAGAAGTCGGATCGCCTTTCCTGCAGAAGAAAATAAATGACTCGTCCTGACGTGTTACAGCCATACTGTCGGAACCAAGAGAAACCATTTTGCTGTACAGTCCAGGGGCGTTTGCGTCCCAATAAGAATAATCTGCTTTCCAAATGGTGTAGATCAATATATAGTGTCCGTCAGGCACCGTGTCGATCATGCCTTCAATTGACGCGATCTGCGAAGCGTCTGTCTGTCTGAACTCGAAAAAATAATCCGGTCGATCTCTTGATGTCATATTCACATTCCGCTGCCCGTAGTCCCTTTCCCAGTTTAATGTATCGCCCGTTGAAATTACTTTAGGTGTTCCCCAGGGTTCAAGCGTGATCGGATCGATAACACAAACGTGAATATTCGGATGAGCACTGCTGCTATACGTGTGGTAGTCGATCCTGTCACTTCCAATGAAATAATTGCAATATTTCCGCTCTGAATTTGACATATTGCTAATGGTGTTACATGTCAATATCAAAGAAGTTTGTCCCAAGGTGAATTCGCGCGCAGGTTTATCGTATCCAATGTTTAAAAACTCGTCATTTTTAAACTGGTGAAAATGCGATTGTCCCCACCCCGATTTTCCATTAATGAATTGAAATGATCTTTCCTTCCATAGAAAAGCAGAAGAATCTGCTGCAGCCCTCCAGAAGTAAACCGTGCTGTCTGTAAAGACCAATGTGTCGGGTAACCCCGTGGATGCATTTACCCATTGATCAGGATCAATGTCAAGCACTCCTCCTTCAGAAATCAATAGCTGTTCTTTTAAAAAAGATGAGCTGAACTCATCATTGGTGTCCAATTCAATTCGATATGTTCTGCTAGGAGCAAAAGGGTCGACTGTTGACGCCTTTAAGTTCATTTTATTGTTGGGTACTATTGCAAAATCATATGGATAAATTGGTTCCACACCATCTAACTGCATGTAATACGTGTAATCTAATCTGTTATTCGTGAATTCATCGTATTGTTCATCATGTTGCGTTGGCAGATCAACTTCAATTGAAAAAGTATTGATTCCTTCAGCTATAGTCGGCTCCAACGGCATTGTTATGACAACAGTATCACGATAAGCACATTTTGGAATGTCTACAAAGTAAATTGAATCCACTCCGTTCGGAAAGCTTCTAACCACTTCCAATTCAATTGTGTCCCAAATGGCTTGCCCCAGATTGGTGACCACGATATTGACATCGATTGAATCCGTTGCTACTGTTATTTCCTCAGGGGTTAGAAAAACTCTGGATTCATCCACAACCAGCTCAGGGTTGTTGTGTGAATTCAAGCGAATCGCAGGATCTCCTTGTATTGACAAGTTTCCGATACTCCCGGATTCTGAAATATGGGAGATGCTGTTACTCTGAGCTTTCGAATATTGGGTTAATTTCCCAATGGATTCTCCATACATGGTATCGCAAAATCCTTCATAAAACTGGTCGGTAAATTTATCCAATCCATTGGTAAATCCAATTTTCACGGTCGATAAGAAAGCTATCCCACCCTGATCCGGCAAGATGATAAATTTTTCACTTGCACTTGTCGTGTAAGGTTGATGAATATCTCCAGCAAAGCAACCCAGCCCCAGGACTACCGGGTATCTGCCATAATTCCCCCAGTTATCGGGATTGTCAATGTTCTGGTCAAATCCATCTGTACTGGCATGCCCAAAAAACGTTATCAATGACACCCCTTTTTGTATTTGCTGATTTACTTCATCAAAAACAACAGGTGTGATCGGGTCAGTTGTTACCTTAAGATATGTATCTACATCCCCACCGAAAGCTCCAGAATTTTCAAATGTTTCTTCATAATTGGACAGGTACGTTTTAAGCAGCAGCTGTTCTGAAGAGGTCGCCCCACCTCCAAAATGCATGGCCTTCTTTTGCCATTCCTTTTCATCAATGGTATAAACTGATGTCGGATCCTGCGCTTGATCATACGCAATAACTTTATTGAGGTAATCGGTTACTTCCTGAGGAATTTTAGCTGATAATCTTCCTGTTGCTATTCCAGCATCAAGTGTGACATCTGAATTACTTTTGGACAAATAATCGTCCGAACACGGATAGCCGATCGAGGGCACCAGGCAATAACTATATTCATCATACAAGCCCTCCACAATTCCCCAAGTAACTGTAGACAGTACCGCTGCATTCCCTTCAGATGCTTCCATTACTGATTTACCGATCAAAAACAGATTGCTAGGTTCACTTGGCCAGTTAGCTATTGTGTGGTAACAAAATCGTCTGATGCTAAGTCCGCTCTTAACAACACCACCTCCGAATTGTCTGTAAAGCTCATCGATATCTATGACCACAGTATCGAAGGCCCCTCCTGCTAAAGATGCCCTGTATCCACCGTATGCCTTGGCTTCAGCCATCAGACTTTTATGGGATATTATGATATATGCGGAATCCAAATTCATACCGGCAACGTCTCGAAAAGTTCCATTATTCATTACCGGTGTAATTCTTCGGTCCGATGAGCTGCCACTTCCATATAGTACCGATTTGACCTGGCTGTAGTCGAACATTATCAATTCCTGCGATGTAGCAGATGCATTATTCGGAACCAAAACATCTAAATTTCCACCTGTACTTACCATAGAGAGACTCTTTACCGTATCCCCGGAGAAAAGCCATAGGATGGGACTCGACCCATTGAAATTGGAAACTGAAATTAGATGCTTTGATCCGGTCGCTGATTCGAGGGTAAAATCGAACCATGAAGAATTCTCAAAATCAAACGTGTGCGGATAGGTCACTCGAACTTCTCCTACAGTTTGGTAATCCGATGGTT
>JAAZYJ010000128.1 GCA_014239715.1 Flavobacteriales bacterium | reverse complement strand
TTCCTTCTGACACCCAAATGTCAATTCCAAGATGGGTGTCACGACTGTTTGTGGCGTACTCCGGAAAGGGTGAGTAAAGGTTTCGCCGCTCCATGTAGCCTCCGTGTCTGATGGAGCTGTCCCCAAAAATATATGCTGAAAGCTGCTCTCTGGATGTACTGGCAATTTTCAGTCGATCGAGGGTGTTTTTGGATAGATCAACTTTTATTGATTCGGTTCTTGAATCGGGAATGATCTCGGCAAACGTCATTTTCGATAAGTGTGCTTCAAGGTCAGTCCATTTTCTTTTTAATCCATCTGTTTTTTGTGTATTCAAACGAGGTGAGACTTCCTTTCTCATCGTAGTGATATTTTTTTACTTTGTAACAGTCGCATAAGTTGATCTCCCGACTTTTAAGCTTGCCATTTTTGAAATATTCTTTTTGTTCGAATTTAATTTCAAAACAGTACTTACCATAATTCCCTTTTTTCGTGATCCGCTGAACTTCAGCTGATTTATTTCCACTTGGGTAAAAGTACTTTTCTCGTGTAGCTTCTTTTAGGTAAAAATCGTGTAGCTTGAATTCTTTTGACTGCACTTTTTTTATTGTTTTATATAAGAATACACCACCGGTTGCAAAAGTATCTATGTGGACAGTCCTTGTTCGGTTGTACTGCGAGATCGATACATTTACCGTCATAACAAGAAGAAGGATTAATATGATACGCACCAAGCGAATATAATTTATCTTTTTACAATCGTTCACATTATTCGGTTGTCTGTTGCATCCTTTTTGGTTGATTATACGTTATTAATTTGTTTTGTTTCAACGCCTAGCCATACTGAATGAAGTGAGCTACCTGACATCGAGAAGTCAAGGAAGCGGCGGCCAGCATGTAAATAAGGTGGAGACAAAAGTGGTTCTGGTGTTTGACCTGAATGCCTCAACAGCGCTGTCTGCTGAGCAAATAGATCTTTTAAATAAGGTGTTGAAAAACAGAATTTCTCGAAAAGGCCAAATACAAATTGTTGCGCAGAAATATAAAAGTCAGCTCAAGAACAAGAATCTTGCGAATCAAAAGTTCATTGACCTGTTGATACAATCTCTGAGACCGAAGAAGGTTAGGAAAAAGCATAAGGTGTCTAAAGCACAGAAAGAGAAGAGGCTTGTAAACAAGAAGAAACAATCACAACGTAAGGAGAGCAGAAAAAAGATCAAAGGTTAGCTGCAGAAAAGAAATCCCATAGCTTATCCGTTGGAGGTGAACATTTGATTTTTATGGGTTGGTTAGAAATGGGATGCTCGAACTCCAGTTGGACGGCGTGCAGGTGTATGGAGCCGTCTTTGTTGGACCTGTCAAATCCATATTTCAGATCTCCCTTGATCGGGCTACCGATCAGACTCAATTGGCATCTGATCTGATGGTGCCTTCCGGTATGGGGTGTTATTTTCAATAAATGGTATCGGTCGCTCGAAAAAATACACTCATAGGTCAACGCGCTTTTTTTCCCTTTAGCTGGGTCCACGGAGTACGACTTATTCTGTTTCTGGTTCTTTAGCAGGAAATGCTCCAGTTTTCCTTTGTTTGGTTTAGGTTTGTTTTTAACCACGGCCCAATAGGTCTTCTGAACTTTTTTCTCTTGGAATAATTTGTTCATTCTCGCAAGAGCTTTTGATGTTTTAGCAAAGATGACTATCCCGCTCACCGGGCGATCTATTCGATGTATTACTCCACAAAACACATTACCCGGCTTGTTGTATTTTTCTTTAAGGTGAGACTTTACCATTTCACTCAGCGGTTTGTCTTTGGTTTTGTCTCCTTGAACTATATCAGATGGAAGCTTTTCCACTGCTATCAAATGATTGTCTTCATGAAGTATTCGTTTTTCAATCATGTCTATCGTCAATTCTGGTTTCAATAAATCCGGCGATCAGCAGTAACAAGTATGGAATCGGGCTGTGTAGCAAAGCGACTATTTGTCTGGCAACGGGATAAGTCATTAACGAGATCAGATATGCGATGACAAAACAAACAATGTAAATGATCAAAGCGTAGATTGCAATTCTCTTGGTGTTTGCGATGTACAGCCCAATAGAAGTAACGATGCCAAATACTGCTGTAAACGCCAGGGTCATATACCATTTAAAATTAATTATTGTTTGAATGTTCCAGTTGCCAAAGAAACGGACCATTTTGGAATGAGTATAGTTCGGGAAGCTATCTGCATACTCATTCCCAATGATGTCTTTTAAATATTCAATCTGACTATTTGAGTTAACAAACACGAAATCTCTGAAGAAATATAGGCCGGAAATGCAACTAATAAAAATCAAATTGATCGCTATGCTCCAATTCATTTTCATTCCAAGCGCTTCTTCATTTTAAACCCGGCAAATTTATTCATCCAGATATACCACAACATGAATATAAAGGTGTACGTGATGAGTTTAAAGGTCACGTCGTGATTGAAGTTCAAGGCCTCATAGTTGTATGTGGCTATTACTGTTAATACAACTACCCTGATAATATTAACTACGTGGATCAATAGTATCCCTAACGGGATGAACCAAAATTTGTGATAGTTTTTTGCTTTGTTTTCCTTTACGGGAAAGGCAATCAGAACTACTAAAAATAACCCGAAGAGATTGAGCCCATTACATGCATCTCCAATTCTAACGCCGGGGAGGTAGCTGTCTTTTATCCTTAGGATGATGTATTCTACTTCTCTTCCCTCTTCCTGTAAAAGTTGTATGTCGACAATGCTGTTGTATCCGAACCAGTGCAATATTTCATTTGCTGAATATGCTAGGTTCATAGAAATAGCACTGTTCAGATCTGTGCTTGGACTGATGAAGTAGAAGTATACAAATTGCCAGGAAATGAATAACAGTAACGCCAATATCAGGAATGAGGCGACCTTATTTCGAAACAATTTTTTCATAAAAAAAAGTTGAGATGGGTCTCAACTTTTTGTTTCATTTTCTTTCGATGCGTCGTAAATTTTCTTTCCGCCGAAAATAGCACCCGCAGCAAGAAGTACTCCTAATCCTCCGTCAATTGGAATGCACGGTGGAGGCCAGCATGGAGGGTCACCACCCGATGGATCGCCTGGAGGTCCTCCACCAGCAAGTTGAGCGTTCGCGACCTGTCCGACCATAACCAACACTATCACTAGAAGTCCAGACAATAGAAGAGTACATTTTTTCATATTCAAACTTTGATAACCAAATATAAGCAATCCGAATAGATTTAGAAAACAGAATTGCCGATTAGTTATATTAATTATGCTACATAATTGAATTGGATTTGAAGAATAAAATAAATACCCAATTCAGATTAAATATTTTCGGAAACCTAAAAGAACTCCATTGCCATATCATATAGGCTCTTATATTTGCAAAGAGGGATCTCTATGCTATGACTGAACAATTCAATAAAAAGAAAAATACCCCAATCATCAATGCGGAAGATTTAAAAATTCTGTATAAGATCTTTTTTAAGAACTGGTACTATTTTGTTTTGGCTCCATTGGCACTCGCCAGCCTGGCATTCTTTTATACGCATAGAATGACAGAGATCTATGCAGCGGAGACGCAGATATTATTGCGCTCCGACGAAACTTATCAATATCAAAATAGGATCTACCAAAATATTGGTTACATGGGTGTGTATGGTGACATCAGTAATCAGAAACGGGTACTTTCTTCTTTTGATTTGATCCAGAAAGCTCTGTCCAAGGTCGATTTTACGATCTCCTATTTCATTGAAGGCAGATTGAAAACAACGGAGCTGTATAATTCCATGCCATTTAAGGTTGAAATGGAAATTCTGGATGGATCGTTATATGAAAAGTCGATACGCTTTTCAATTGAAGACATTCATACGTATAGGCTGGATTATGAAAAAGGAGGCGTCAATGTTTCAAGAAGACACAAATTTGGTGAAAAGGAATACACCAACGAATACATTATCAGAACTGAACGTCGGGCTGAGCTGAATGAAAAGTCGGAAGAACGATTGAAACAGTTGAAGTACAGATTAGTGGCCCATTCAGAAGCTTTTTTAGTCAATAAGGTCCGAAGATCAATGTCTATTGAAAATATTGATTACACATCAATTTTGGCCATTCGATTGGAAGATGAAATTGCTGTAAGGGCAAAAATGTTCTTGGACACATTGTCGCAGGTTTACATTAATTATTCGCAAAGAAGTGATAGTCTGATCAATGCCAGAACGCTATTTCATATTGGAAATCAAATAGATACGTTAAAAGTTCGATTGGACACCATTGAGACCGAGCTGGAAATGTATAGGAAGGACTCAACCATCCTTAACTTGGATAAGGAGTCGGATAAGTTTTTTGAGGAGTGGGTTAAATATGATGGAGACAGGAGGAAATTTGAATTGCAGCTGCAGTCCATTAACAATCTGGAGAAGTATATGAAAAGCACTAAGGATCATAATCTGATCCCCCCTAGTTTTTATGTCCTGGAAAGAGATGATTTTTTGGAGCAGAGCTTGCAGGAATTATACACAAAACAGATTCAGAAGAATCGATCTGAATTTGACATTAGATTTCAGCATGCCGGTATGCAGCAACTTGATAGTACGATCAGTACGATGAAAAAAGATATTCTATTGTATATAGAGGATACCAGGATAGCCATTACTCAGAAAATAAAGGATGTAACGAAACAAACCAATCAGTATGCAGGGCTAATGAAAAGGGTTCCTCGCAGACAGAGAGACATGTTATCCATCGAGAGGGAAAACCAGGTGAATGAAAAGCTTTATTTGTTTTTATTGGAGAAACAAGCCAATACACAAATAGCTAGGGCAGGTATAACACCGCAAATGAAAATTATTGAGAGATCAAGATCTATAGGAAAAGTTGGCCCGAACAAAGAGAGAATATATTACATTTTTATGCTGGCTGGCTTCATATTAGCAGGCCTGATCACATTCATCAGATACATATATTTCGATAATATTGAAAGGGTACAAGACCTTAAAGACATCACAAACCTTGCTGTTCTGGGTGGTATCCCAGCCCACAAGGAGATCGAAACTCAACAGTTGGTGATCCACTCAAAACCGAAGTCTCAAATCACAGAGGCTTTCAGGAATCTGAGAACAAATTTGGCCTATTTGAACCCTGATAAAGAAGCACGGGTTGTTTTAGTAACCTCGGTGCATCCTGGAGAAGGGAAAACATTTTTATCAAGTAATCTTGCTTCGGTTTTAGCTAAATCAGAAAAAAGAGTTTTACTGATCGACCTGGATCTTCATAAACCAAAAATTCAAACGGCATTTGACTTAACCAATGAAAAAGGCGTTTCTTCATTTCTAATTGGAAAACTTGAAATAAAGGACATTATCACGAAACTGCCGGATATGGGTCTCGATGTTATATTGTCTGGCCCGGTCCCTCCAAATCCGTCAGAGCTTATTCTCAACGAAAAGTTACTAGAGCTTATTCAGTTTGCTCGTGAGGAATATGATGTGGTTATAGTGGATACTCCACCAATTGGCTTGATCAGTGATGCAATGGTATTTCTAAAACAAGTAGATGTTGGTGTTTTTGTAATGCACACCAATATGGCAAAACGACAGGGAGTTGAATTTTTAGAGGAAATTGTTAGAAAAAGTGGAGTATCTAGTTATGGCTTGGTGTTGAATAACATCAAAACGAAGAAATGGAGAGCCTATGGTGGCGGATATGGAATGCGTTATGGTTATGGCTACGGTTATGGCTACGGTTATGGTTACGGTTATGGCCAGGGTTATATAGATGATGAAGACTAGAAGGAGTTTTATCAAAACAGCAAGTTTAGGTGTTGCGGGTGCAGCACTTGTTGGATGTTCCGAAGGTATTCTGGATGATGTTGCAAAATCCAAAATAATAAGCGACCAAAGCTCTGCTGCAAATTCCCCGATAATTGTGTCTACATGGAATCATGGGCGCCCTGCTAATGCAGCTGCAATTGAAGTGCTGAATAATGGCGGTTCTATACTTGACGCCGTTGAGGCTGGGGTCAGAAATTCTGAATCAGACCCGGAGAATCAGAGTGTAGGCTTGGGGGGCTTGCCTGATCGGGATGGTAATGTAACGCTAGATGCTTGTATCATGGATCACGAATCCAGCTGCGGGGCAGTTGCATTTCTTAAAAATATTGAAAACCCAATATCCGTTGCCAGAAAAGTAATGGAGGACACACCTCATGTAATGCTGTCGGGGGCAGGAGCGCTGGAATTTGCTTTAGAAAAAGGGTTTGAAAAAACTGAACTTTTGACAGCTAAATCCAGGAAAGCATGGGAAGAATGGAAAATCAAAAGTAAGTATCAACCGATAATCAACCGAGAGAATCACGATACTATCGGAATGTTGGGCATCGATTCAAATGGTAATTTGGCTGGTGCCTGTACGACTAGTGGACTTGCCTACAAACTGCATGGCAGAGTAGGGGATTCACCAATTATTGGAGCAGGTCTTTTTGTAGATGGAGACGTAGGAGCTGCTTGCGCAACTGGTGTAGGTGAAGCAGTAATACGCATTGCAGGAAGTGCAATTGTCGTAGAGCTGATGAGAGGAGGGGCAACACCCGAAGAGGCCTGCAAGGAAGCTGTTGAGCGAATCATGAAAAAGCACGATGATGTTACGAATCTGCAGGTAGGTTTTCTAGCTTTAGATAAATTCGGGAACGCGGGCGGCTATTCCATTTATTCAGGATTTGATTATGCTCATGCCACAACCGGTCAAAACGAAATGGTAAGCGCGAAGTATTTTAAGGATTGGTAATACTATTCTGATTCAGTTGACGCTGATCTCATCCATAAATATCCATGATTTCCCGCCGGCACCCAAGTGCCATTCAGGACATTCGCCTGGATAAACGGAAATGATTTTAACGTAACGTGCTTCAACACTTAGTTGAGTCTGGAAAACTCGTTTGAAATTCCCATACTCTTTGATGGAAAAGCTGTTGTCGATTGTCTTTTGCAGTTTAAAATCCTTATTGTCTCTAGATGTATAGACCCTTATTTCTTTCGGGAACCATATCCAGGATCTGATATCTTGAAAACAGCCCACACTAAGACGTTTTATAAATTGGGAGCTACCCCTGTCTATAGTCACTTCATAATCTTCTCCTTGAACCCCCTGCCAAAACCCGGTCCTGTAGTCATATCCTCCTTCTATTCCATCAACTAATGCTTGATCTCCGCCTCCCGAGTACTGATTAGCATAGTTAGACACCTTGATAATTTTCATGTCCTTATCCCTTTTTCTGAAATTACCTTTAGTAGTGTGACTCGTATCTCCCGAACTAGTAATGATAGAAGCATGAATTTCTGAAGTTGTTTTGATATAAAATGGGTCTTTGTATTCGAATGCAGCTCCATTGATATCAACTACATAGTCAATGTCGTCGTGAAAGGAGCTTTTAATTTCTACCATTAGACTATCCTCAAAAGAATAGTTATCCGCAACAAAATAAGGAGCTGGTAATTCGGTAGTGTTTTCAATCGATGTGACTGGGAAATCTCCTTTTTTAGCACCGAAGGGTAGTTCCTTATTGGTTGTTAGTTCAAAATGAAGCTCACCTCCGTTCATGATATCGAAGTGATCGATATAGGCTTTGTTGTGTTTGTGGCCGTTAAGCTCGCACGATTTGACACCAAACGAGCTTTCTCCATCTCTTTTAGAAGAGATGGTAAACGTCTTACCGTTTTCCAGGTTAATGGAAACTTTGTCGAACAAAGGGTGCCCAATCACATAATAATCAGTTCCCGGTGTTACGGAGTATAATCCCATTGCACTTAGCACGTACCAGGCAGACATCTGTCCGCAGTCCTCATTCCCGCAATATCCGTCAGGATCAGTTGTATAGAGCTCATTCATTATTTTGGATAGCATTTCTGCAGTTTTCCATGGTTTGCCTATGTAATTGTACAGATATGCCATATGATGACTCGGTTCGTTACCATGAGCATACTGTCCGATCAAGCCGGTAATGTCAACTTGATGTCTGCCACTTACATTAGACGCTGTTGAGAAAAGCTCGTCTAATTTTTGTTCGAAGCGATCAGGTCCTCCGTAGAGCGAGATCATACCGGAAATATCTTGGGGGACAAACATGCTGTATTGCCAGCTATTTGCTTCGGTAAAACAAAAATTGACCTCTGTTGGGTCAAAGGGAAATTGAAACATGCCGTTATTCCTCCCGCGCATAAAACCGGTTTCGGGGTCATAAATATTTCTGTAATGCAAGGCTCTTGAGTAGAACTCATTAGCTCTGGGATCTCCAATTCTTTCGGCCATGCTTCCTATACACCAATCGTCATAGCAGTATTCAAGTAGCTTTGAAACCGATTCTGGCTCGTCACCCATTGAAATATAACCTTGGTTTATATGGTGTTTGATGCCAAGATGGTCGGTAGTAGCTGCACTGACCATGGCTTCGAATGCTTTGTCCACGTCCCAATCTGTAATTCCCTTTACGTGTGCATCGGCAATTACCGGAACAGCATGATATCCGATCATGCATCCTGTATAATTTGCAGACAGTTCCCACATTGGCAATTTCCCTCCCTGATCATAGTGCTTAAGAAATGTATTGATGTACGCATTGGTTCGCTCCTGGTCGATCAGTGTATAAAGAGGATGGGTAGCTCTGAATGTGTCCCATAAGGAAAATATCGTGTAGGTTGAGCGGGTGGAATCTTGGTGGATTTTCATGTCGACTCCTCTATACCTTCCATCTTGATCTGAAAATATATTCGGTGCGATCATGGTATGATACAGTGCACTATAAAAAATAATACGCTGATCTTCACTCCCTCCTTCAATTTCAATTTTACCCAGCTCATCTTCCCATTTTTCTTTAGCTTTATTACGTACCTCATTAAAATTCAAATTCGGATTCTCCTTCTCTAAATTGCCTTGTGCTCCAGTCATGTCAACAGCAGATATGCCTACTTTTACTAAAAGGGAATCCAAAGAACCGAAGGATAATTGAGAGAATTGACTGCTAATTGGGTCTGATTCGCCGATGTTAATAAGCGGCACGACTTCAAATGGTGAAGAAAATTCCATGTAAAAATACACATGCTGTTCGTTTGCCCAGGCTTGTGAAATTCTTTTACCTCTAATGATTCGATCAGAAATAATGTCAATTTCACAATCCCTCACCCTGTCTCTGTGCCGAAGATCAATGAGCACATTGAGCTGTTCTCCGGATAAGTTTGTATATCGGTGTGTTCCGGTTCTTTCTGTGGTTGAAAGTTCAACTTCCACTTGGTGATTTTCAAGTACGACCTTGTAGTAGCCTGGTTGAGCTTTTTCGGTTGATTTTTCAAAAGTGCCGGGTGCTGTTTTGCGCTGGTACGCATCTTCCAGATTGATCGTTTCGCCGGTGAATGGAGTTAAAAGAACATCGCCGTAATCGGGTATTCCCGTACCACTCAAGTGTGTATGGCTGAAGCCATAGATCAATGAATCGGTATAATGATACCCGCCGCACCCATCCCAGCCTTCAAGCCTAGTATCTGGACTGAGCTGTACCATTCCGAAAGGCATTGTTGCACCGGGAAATGTGTGGCCGTGGCCACCTGTTCCTATGAATGGATCAACTAGGTCATAGGAGGATTGGGTGTTTGCTTTTTCAGATTCTCTGTTTCCCGAGTTGTAGGTACAACCCAATGCTAAAAAGAGCGCAAACGGTAAGGCGTAATATTTCATTAAGTATCGATTTGCCGTCAGTCCATTATTGATAGAAGAGCTTAAACTTACAAAGAAAATTTACTTCACATGATACTAGCAAACAAAAGTAGAGGGTCCTAATGACCTGCGATCTCCTCATCGAAGGATACACCTTGTTTTTTCAACAATTTGCCTACATATATTGCGAAGAAGGTGAGGTAAGCAAAGCAAATGACACCAATGAAAAATGAGTTTTGGATTCCGATGTTTTCAAAATCGGCCAACTTCCCTTGAATTGGAGGTACGATAGCACCGCCCAGAATCATCATGATCAAAAATGCAGCACCCTGTCCTTGATATTTTCCAATTCCCGCAATGGACAAAGAAAAGATACAAGGCCACATAATTGAGCAAAATAGCCCACAACTTAAAATGGCGTAGATAGCGACTGTTCCTGAAGTAAGCAAGCCAATAAGTAAAGCCACCATTCCCAAGGAACCAAATACGCTCAAGGTAAGAACTGGTTTGTCTCTTGTAATTACAAATGCAACGATCTGAACCAGCACACAGAGCACATACCAATAGAGCATATCAATCTGATATCCCGCGAGCTTTGAGCAAAGCAGGACAACACCAAAAGCAACGAGAGGCACAACAAACTTCAACAATAGCTTCATGCCTTTTGAAAGCGGAAAGACATTGATCGATCCGGTCCACCTACCGATCATCAGACTTCCCCAGAACATGGCTATAAACGGGGCTATGTCTGATGAGCCGTAACCTCCAAAATTATCTTGTTTGAGTAATTCTCCAAGATTACTTCCTATGGCGACCTCTACGCCGACATAAAAGAATATGGCGATCATGCCAAGTGTAATTTGTGGATATTGCATCGCTCCCCAGTCTGCTTTTTTGTTCTTTTTGAAATGAGTAAACAATATTCCCAGAATGATGACCAGCAAGCCGGCAGCAAGCCAACCAATTCTTTTGTTTTCCAACGGTTGTCTCAAAGGCTTTATTCGCTTGTCATTTTTGTTAATTGCACTTATATTGGCTGTAACAGAATCCTGTGCTAGCGAGGAAATATTATACGTGTGATACGCATCTTGCCATTTTTCAATCGATTGGCTTTCGTACTTGAATTCTTTATTGTCAAAGAGATTTTCTATTTCTTTTTGTAACTCTTTATTTTCTCCTTGATATTTTTCAATCAGTTTTT
>JAAZYJ010000031.1 GCA_014239715.1 Flavobacteriales bacterium | reverse complement strand
CGCAGAGGATAGGGCAATACATTATCAAACGCTATGATCAAATAGATGTTTTTTTTCTACTGAATGAATTCAACTCTTCCTGAATTGAATTCATAATACGCAGGCACAATTTTCAGCGCACCTGAAGATATGTATTTTTGTATTATTTCAGAGTCTTCAGCCAATCGTTTCCCGTTGATCTGAGCGTTGCACTTGACCACCTCGCTGATCGGCTGTCCTTTCTTGGCTTCAACGGCCGGCGTAATAAAGCTGACGAGATGATTGAGATTTGGACCGTTATCCCCATCTGGATAGCTGTCTATGGCAGCTCCTACGGCTCCACATGATTCGTGTCCTAAAACTACGATCAAATTACAGCCAATGTGCTCAACTGCGTATTCAATACTTGCAATTGATGATGTGTTTGCGATGTTACCTGCTACCCGGATTACAAATAGATCTCCGATTCCCTGATCGAAAATTAATTCGGGGACAACTCTTGAATCAGCACAATTCAAGATAATAGCAAACGGGTACTGTCCGGTGGTTAATTTGTATCGTTGAAGTGAATTAATGCTAGGCTCAAGGAGTTTGTCTTCAATGTAGCGTGCATTTCCTTCATGCAATTGCTTCATTGCTTGTTCTGAGGTGATCTCATGTCTGTCAGCCATAAAATTTAAGTTTTTGCAGTAGATATATTTTTGATACCCGAAAGTAAGAAATATGTTGGAAAATAGGTTGGTTTATTAGTTAAGAAATATTAAATTAGATATACGGTTCGGATGGCAGTAGCCATATGCAGAACCCAGGCGTAAGCCGACCCACATGGCCAGTATTTAAACCTAACAGTAATAATATTGGGAATTAATTGTTTGGACTATGGCGTGCCGCTGTTTCCTTTGGAATCCGGGCGGATTACAGACCCCAAACTGCGTTCTCATAAGTGTCCATAGAGGTTTATAACTTCTATTCCGTGTGGGTTTTTTTCTTTTCAGTTTGAGATTTTTCTGTAGGTTGGCTAGTCACGGTCCTCAGCTAGTTTTTTGCCAATTATAGTTCCGTCAATAATTTGTTGCTGAAAATCCTTCATGCCTCCTGGCGTATGGGGAACCATTATGGTACTGTTGGTGCTGTTTGAACCAATTGCGGTAAGTGTGTCAAAATACTGTGTCATTAACACGAATTGCATGATTTCTTGCGGGTCTACATCTTGCAAAGCTTTTTGAAAATCTTCGACCGACTCTTTGAACCCTCTCACAATCTCCAGTCGTTGTTGAGCGATCCCTTCACCTGAAAGGCGCTTACTATCAGCTTCAGCTTCAGCTCTCTTTACAATTGTGATCTTCTCAGCCTCAGCCTCTTGAACGGCTGCCTCTTTATCTCTCGTCGCGGCATTGATACGGTTCATCGATACCTTTACCAATTCATCAGGTGTAATGTCTGTAATTAATGTTTTTACGATCTTATAACCGTACTGCCCCATTTGCTCTGAGATATTATCCCTTACAGCTATGGCAATGTCTTCTTTTTTCGAAAATACATCATCCAGCTTAAGCTTTGGCACTTCCGCTCGCACCTCGTCAAAGATATACGACGCAACCTGCGCGTGCGGATCTTCCAATTCGTAAAATGCCTCATAGACCTTATCTGTGATGATCCTATATTGAACAGATATTTTCAGATCGACAAACACATCATCTAATGTTTTCGTTTCCACGTTGACATCCAGCTGCTGGATCTTCAGGTTTTCTCTAGAAACTACAGACTCTATGAAAGGGATTTTCATTTTCAGTCCGGGCGTACAGATCCGGTTGTATTTCCCAAGCCTTTGAATTACCCAGGATTGTCTCTCAGGAATAATCATGAAAGTTTTGATAAAAAGAATAATGCCGATTAATGCCTCGACACTATAGAGGATGATCTCATTTTTCATAGCTGGAAATTATTTAACTAAAAATACTAAACTATCCACTGGTGTAACGAATTCAACAATAATTATCTACAAATGAATGAGGGGTACTATGATCTGGTGATACCTTTTTGCCTTGAATGTGTCTTACTCTTGAAGAAAAGGATTTCAGTTTTTCTCAAACCTGTGAACTGCAACTCCTTGATCAGTTTTAACTCTCATAATATACTGTCCATTAGTTAGTTGAGATACGCTAACTATATTAGTTGTACAGGTGTTAATTAGCTTTCCTTCGATTGAATATATTTCGATGCGATTGATAAATTCATCTGTGGAAACCTCGATATAGTTTGTCGAAGGATTAGGAAAAATCTTAGAATTGATTCTGTTAGCAGTTTCGGAAATGTTCACGGGGTGTTCGATGCCAACATAGACGCTATCCAGACTCAATAAGTATTGATCAGCAGAGTTGTTTCTGAAGGCCAGAAAGATGGTCTGATCGGACAACCCAAAAGAATCGAGGGAGACATAGTACCGTGTCCAATTAGGAGCTTGTGCAGATATATCAAGCAGGGTGTCCTGCTGGAAGAAGCTGTCGATCACGTTATGAGTTGAGGCAAAGACCTGAAAACCGTCCGGGTAACTGCCATCATACGATTTTGCCTTGAATGAAAGCTTATTGCCGAATGAACCCAATGTAATTGCGGGTGTGATCAACCAATCATCCGATGTACCGGCAGGAGAGTACCACGAAGTGCTGGTTATAACAGAATCTCCTGATGTTGAATCATCCAGATCAGGCGTTATCACCCAGGCATCGTTGATAAAACCAACACTGGTATCAGGAGAGAGGCCATCATTATTAATGGTTGTCCAACCGGCCGGTAACGAACCCTGAAAGTCTTCGATTAGTACTGTTGTGGCTTGACCGAAAAGGCTATAACAATTAAATACTACCAAAGACAGAAATAAAAGTCTGAACATATTTTTTTTTTACTGGCGCAAAAATAAGATAACCATTGGTTTTACGAGGGTTTAACGCAATTCTTTGTGAATTATTTTCGACCTGTTATGAACTATTTAGAGGCGGCTTTGTACAGAAGCTCAATTAAAAACTATGAAAATGAAAAAGATTATTTGCGCTTTAACCCTTATAGCATTTACCGGTTTAACAGTAAAGGCTGAGACAGAAATAAAAGTGACCACGGAAATTGAAAAAGTAACCGTTTTCCTTAGCGGAGCTCAGGTGCATAGAACAGGCGAATTTGAGTTGAAGAAAGGAGTAAGTAAAATCTCATTTGAAGGTATTTCACGCTATATCAATGCCAATAGCATTCAGGTGAAGGGGAAAGGGAAATACATTATTCTGGATGTAGCACATAAGATCAAATATCCGGAGCCTCTTAACAATAGCAATACCATCCCTAAAAGCATTCAAGTGAAGATCAAGATGATGGAAGACTCCTTGAAGAGTATTGGCTACGAGATAGAAGACTACGGGATGAGGCGAAAGGCGTATAAAATGGAGCTGGACATGCTGTTGAATTCAGGGGTAATAAAAGGGCAATCAGCAAGTGACTCGATCGAGTTGTTACAGAAAGCAATGGACTACATGAGGATAAAGGTAGCGGAGATAAATTCGGAATTGCTTAAAATAAAGCGATCAGAATTTGAGCTCAAGGAAATCAGAACATCCTTAATGAGCAGAATGAAGGAAGTAAAACAATACAATTCAAATTCCGGTTTTATCCAGAAACAGGCAGATCCGATTCAGCAGATCGTTGTTACTGTTTCTGCAACTGAGTCGCTTTCCGGAAGCATGAATGTTAGCTATATGGTTTCAGGGGCATCATGGTCGCCTTCTTATGATCT
>JAAZYJ010000032.1 GCA_014239715.1 Flavobacteriales bacterium | reverse complement strand
TTCCGGCATTTTACACCCCGGCTGGCTACGGCACTGAAGTGGCGGAAGGAAAAGAAACAAGAGAATTCGGAGGAAAAATGCACGTTCTGGAAAAGGCTTTTGACCCTGACTTTGCCATCGTTAAGGCCTGGAAAGGAGACACCGAAGGGAACTTAATTTACAAAGGAACGGCAAGAAATTTCAATCCAATGATGGCAATGGCCGGAAAGATTACGATTGCAGAGGTGGAAGAGCTGGTTCAGCCCGGAGACCTTGACCCAAATTTTATACACACACCGGGTATATTTGTCCAACGGATTTTTCAAGGAGAAAAATTCGAAAAGAGGATTGAACAAAGAACGGTCAGACAAAGAAGCGAATAATGGCACTAGATAAGAACGGAATAGCGAAGCGCATTGCACAAGAGCTGCGAGACGGGTGGTATGTAAACCTTGGGATAGGGATCCCAACACTAATTGCAAACTATATTCCAAAAGAAATTGAGGTTGAATTTCAATCCGAAAATGGCATTCTAGGAATGGGCCCCTTTCCGTATGACGGAGAAGAAGATGCAGACCTGATCAATGCAGGGAAACAAACAATTACGGCTTTGCCGGGAGCTGCTTACTTTAGCTCATCAACGAGCTTTGCAATGATACGTGGACAGCACGTCCAACTTACAGTGCTTGGCGCTATGGAAGTGTCAGAAAATGGAGATATAGCAAACTGGAAGATCCCGGGAAGAATGGTGAAAGGCATGGGCGGCGCAATGGACCTTGTGGCTTCTGCAGATAATATTATTGTAGCCATGATGCACACGAACAAAAAGGGGGAATCCAAATTGTTGCCAAACTGCACGCTACCATTAACGGGCGTCAATTGTATCAATAAGATTGTTACAAATTTAGCAGTGCTTGACGTCTTACCTGAGGGAGGGTTTAAACTGATCGAGAGAGCACCGGGCGTAAGTGTTGAAGAAGTTAAAAAAGCCACTTCTGGGAAGTTAATCATCGAAGGAGATATTCCTGAGATGCAAATAGGTTAAAACAGTAATTATCAAAACCGTATTAAACGCACTTATTTTCCCTAAATCCAGGTTTCAAAATTGGATTTTCTTGGCCCTCCTCTTACTGATGTCATTTGCGTATAGCTACCATAAAGTAGTGACGTATAAGCCACAATCAATGCACTCATGGCGACAGGCAGACTGCACTTCGATCGCACATGGATACATCCAGGAAAACAATCTTTTGGAGCCGCAGATCCACAACCTGATAAGTGATGATTTAACCACCGGTAAAACAGCTGGAGAATTTCCGGGGCTGTATTATGTTGTAGGGAAACTATGGCAAATATTTGGTCATCACGAATGGATCTATCGACTGCTGGTTTTGTGTCTGTTCCTGTCCAGTGTGTTTTGCCTGTTCCGAGCACTGACCAAGCACCTGGATCAGTTTTGGGCAATTGTTGTGTCGTTGACAATATTTACGTCGCCCCTGGTTGTTTTTTATGCGAACAATTTTTTGAGCAACGTGCCCGCACTGAGCTTCGCCATATTTGGGCTGGCCGTGTATTTTGATTACCGCGAGAAGCCCTCGAGTCGAAAATGGCTGTTCATCTGCCTTCTTTTTATGATTTCGGGACTGCTAAAAGTCACGGGGCTAATCGGGTTTATAGGCATTTGTGGGGCTGAGCTGGTCATGGTCTTGTCCAAAAGAAGGAAGATAAATTGGTTGCCGTTATTCGGGGGAGGACTGCTCACTTTGTTCTTTGTGTTCCTGTGGTATTCTTACGCCGGCCACTACAATGGTCTCCACGGGGGAAAGTATACGTTTAATGATTTCTGGCCGATCTGGCAGATGAGTGCGGAAGATATTATTGCAGGTTGTAAGTTCTTCGGGAAGATTACCCTTTTCCAGCTTTTTAGCCCTCTGGGCTATCTGCTGATCTTTTTTTTCGGAGGCTATTTTTTAGTAAGACTGAGGTCGATACCGATAGACCTAAAGCTTGTTACTTTGATAACAGGAATAGGAGCTGTACTTTATGTTCTGTGTTGGTTCAACGCACTTGAATACCATGATTATTATTTCCTGAACCCTATGATCTTCCCGGTTATATTGGCTGTTTCGGCGATGTATGGGATGAAGAACCGCGAGCTGTTTCAAAAATACTGGATTCGGGTTTCTGCACTTGTCATATTGTTCGGGGGAGTCATTTATTGTCACAACAACATGCGGATGAGATATTCAGATCAATTAGGAGTATACAATATGCTGGCTTGGAAAATAACCACGAAGAACGAGAGGGCCTATTGGAGCTGGGTGTCTAACGACAATTATTTGGATGCGTTTATGGAAATTGAACCATATCTGGACGAGATCGGTGTAGAGAAAGATGCTCTGGTAGTTTCTTTTCCCGACCCTAGTTTTAACATCTCACTTTACCTGATGAACAGAAAAGGGTGGACCGCATATGGGGGGAACATGAGCAACAGTAGATCTCTGCAACAGAAAATTGATCATGGCGCCAGGTATATCTTAACTGCCGATAACTCAACACTGGACGTATCGGCAGTAGAACACCTAATTGGCGAGGAGATCGGCAGGTTTAGGAACGTAAAGATCTTTAGAGTAAAGCAATAATGCTACGCAAGCCAACCAATCGGGTAAATGCCGGGAATCGAAAGGGGAGCTAGCCATGTTCAGGAATAGAGATCAGAAGGGCCGCTAAGTTAGGGGTAATAAAAAGTGCAAATTCACACTTCGTGTTGCAAGAACTACTGGCCTGAGTCAGGCTCAGTAATTTGAATTAGCTGATTTGAATTTTGGGAATAAAGATTTTGAACACTTCCTGCAGACCAATGAATCACGATCGAATCAACACTCTGGTGTTGTCCAAGTCCGAAGTGTAATGTTAGCGGTTTTTGGCTTCCACAACCACCCCCCGACTGGGCACTTACTTCCCGAGTTTGCTGAGTTCCCCCGGCGTATACTTGCACTTTTGAGCCAATTGCGGAGCTATTGCTCCGCTGTCCCGTTAAGTGAATTTTAATCCAGTGATTTTTACCGCCTCTATTTTTGAAAAATTGATTTTTTTGATTTCCCCCATTCGCTACATACAGGTCTACGAAACCGTTGCGGTCTGAATCGAAAAAAACCAAGGCGTTTGAATTTATACTTGTATCAGTAAAGCCGTGAACATCTAGAGGCTCAAAGCGTTGCCCCAAGTGGTTTTTAAACAATGAGTTTTCCCCGTCATTGGAAACGGCCAGGTCAATCCACCCGTCATTGTCAAAGTCACCCCAGCAAGACCCTTCTGTAAGGCTCTTTATTGATGGTAGCCCGGCATTGCTCATTAGCTCAAACTCCCAACCTCCAAGGTTTCTGTAGAGATGATTGGGGCTATCCCAGTTGGTAAAGAACAGGTCCATATACCCATCATTATCATAATCTCCAACTGAGCACCCGTAAGAGGTGAGATTTGCTTGAATGATGGGCGATTCCATTAGTTGCTCAAAATGATATCCGCCCAGATTTTTAAAAATCAAGTTTCTTTTAGCACCACAGATAATAACATCCAAATATCCGTTATTGTCAAGGTCAGCCCAAACGGCATTTAGGGAGGAATGGGAACCGGCTGAAAGCACATGATCTTGTGATTCTATGAGCTGACCGTCAATGTTTCGATAGAATACATTTGGCTGATCATGATAATTAACCGCATAAAGGTCCAAAAAGCCGGAGTTTGTGGCGTCAACCCAAGTCATGCCGTAAGTCCAGCTATTGATCGAGTCATATTGTGGAACTTTTTTCACACTAAAAGTGTCTGCTGAAGCAATGAAAATCTGATTTGAGGCATTATTGACATTGGCAACTACCAGGTCAAGCTTTCCGTTTCGTGTAAAATCTCCCCAACACGCACCATTGGCATTTAGCCGATCGCTGGTAAGGGAGTGCGTATCGACTTTTATAAAGGTTCCACGGTCATTTTGATAAAAGAAGTTATTGTCATTTTTCCAGCTATTTGTGGCAAAAATCTCAGGATAAAAATCGCCGTTCAGGTCTACTGCCGTAACTCCTTGAGTATAGCTGGAATCATATGCAAGGGCACTCGACGTGTCTTCAATTAGGAAGTGTGGTTCAACCTGCTCTTTATGTGTGGCTGTTCCGATTTCTTTTGATATATTATCTGTGCAGCAAATTAGACAGATAACCGTTACAGATAAGCAAAATGTAGTTAGTCGTACCATTTCTGTTGCGAAGTTAAGAACAGAAGTCAGTTTCCCCTAAATAATTTTAGCTGCCGCCATAAATAACCAAAACGACAGTGGCTTTTGGGTTGACAGCTTCCACGTTGAATTAAAAACTATCTTTGGACAACTTCAGAAATGATCTCAAAACTGTCAATAATAATACCCGCTTATAACGAGGCCAACACAATTAATCTTATCCTGAATAAAGTAAGAGAGGTTGAATTAAAAAACAATATCGCCAAAGAGATCATTTTGGTAAATGACTGCTCCAAAGACAAGACCAAAGAAGTGATCGAGGCATACATTGCTCAACATCCTGAGCTGGATATTCGTTTGTTCAATCAGTCGGTCAACATGGGCAAGGGAGCGGCATTGCACAAGGGGATTGAGCTGGCAACGGGTGAATTTTTAATTATTCAGGATGCGGATCTTGAATACGACCCTGAAGAGTACAATCATTTACTGAAACCGGTTTTGTCGGGGTTTGCAGACGTTGTATACGGTTCAAGATTCATGGGTGGCAACCCCCATAGGATTTTATTTTTCTGGCACTCCATTGGGAACAAGTTCTTGACATTGTTGAGCAACATGTATACCAACTTAAATTTGACTGACATGGAAACGTGTTATAAGCTGATGAAGACGGAAATAGTTCAGGGGCTGAACTTAAAGGAGCGAAGGTTTGGTTTTGAACCGGAGCTTACCGCAAAACTTTCAAGAGTGCCGGGCATAAGAGTGTATGAGGTGGGGATCTCTTATTACGGCAGGACATATGAAGAGGGGAAAAAAATTGGCTGGAAAGACGGGTTCAGAGCAATATGGTGCATCCATAAATACAACATCTGGTCCAGGAAGTGATGCGAGACCTACTCAAAAAAAGGCTTATACTGAAAGTTACCTTTCTAGGGTTGTTTGTCTTTGCTTTTTTCACTTATGATAAATACAAGGATTCTAGGGGCCATGATCATTATTTCTTACAAGACATTGATCAATACTACAGCTATCTGCCGGCATTTTTCATCCATGACGACCTCGACTTTAATTTTCAACACAGCTATTGGCTGATCGATTCAAAAAGTGGACAAAAAGTGCCAAAGGTCACAATGGGGCTGGCAATGATGAACCTGCCGTTTTTCCTTGCCGCAGACACCTGGGCTAAAAACAGCATTTATGAGAGAGATGGATATTCCCTGCCTTATGTCATTTGTATTCGAACAGGGGCATTGCTGTATTTTTTCCTTGGGATGCTATTCCTTTCAAAAGCACTTTTACGCTTTTTCAGTGAGCTGACCGTAGCCATTACTTGCGTCTTTCTGTTTCTCGGCACCAATCTATTTTATTACACTTTGGGTCAAGCAGAATACCCCCATTCATATTTGTTTGCCTTATTTTCAATAATTATTTATTCATCGGTGATCTGGCACGATGAAGGAAGGTCCAGACATGTTCTGCTCATTGGGTTCCTTGGAGGGCTCTGCGCCCTGATCAGGCCAACGGCAGTGTTTATTTTAATTCTCCCCTTATTATATGGTGTCAACAGCGTAGGAGTCCTTAAGGATAAAATGACATTTTTTTGGAAAGAAAAATGGAAAATAATCGGGGCCCTTGTTTTATTTGTGATTGTCCTAAGTCCGCAGCTTGTTTTTTGGAAGATTCAAACGGGCAGCTGGGTATTCTTCTCTTACGGCAGCGATGAGCGATTTTTCTTTGCATCTCCACATGTGATTGATTTTCTTGTCAGCTACAGAAAAGGCTGGCTTGTGTATACCCCAATGATGCTCTTTTCAATCTTCGGACTGCTGCTGTTCAGGGGGAGCTCAAAGTCATTTCAAGTTGTGGTTCCGATCATCCTGGTAT
The DNA here is from genome assembly GCA_014239715.1 of Flavobacteriales bacterium. The sequence continues at coordinate 2,465 of JAAZYJ010000032.1, read as the reverse complement.
TGACTATTTATATTTTTTCCAGCTGGTGGTCTTGGTGGTTTGGAGGCAGTTTTGGCATGAGGGCAATGGTTCAGTATTATGCGGTGTTAGCATTCCCGCTTGCAGCATTGATCAGCTTTAGTCTGAAGCGATGGATTATTTCAGTTCCAATTCTGTCCATTGGTGTATTCTTTCTGTTGCTTAACCTGTTTCAAACGGGTCAGTACCGGAGGAATATGATTCACTGGGACGGCATGACCAAAGAAGCATATTGGTTCAGCATAACCCACCCGAAATTTAAGAAACAGGACTGGAAAACGTTTGAATCATATTTACAGCGACCCGATTATGATGCTGCAAAAAAGGGCACAACGATCAAGGATACACCGCTAAACTCTTCAGGTCACTGATTTACGGGATTCCTTCCTTTTGATTCGAGCTTTTATGTCTGCTATTTCACCTTTAGGAATGGAGCTGATCAATTTTTGAGTGTATTCCTTTTCCGGGTAATTATAGATTTCATCCGCAACGCCTATTTCCTCTATTTTACCCCTGTTCATTACCACCATACGATCGCTCATGTGTCTCACTACCGAAAGATCGTGCGAGATGAAAATATAGGTCAGATCAAAATTATCTCTCAGCTCATTTAACAAATTCAATACTTCCGCCTGAACGCTAACATCAAGAGACGAAACAGATTCATCGCAGATTATAAACTTAGGCTTGACAGCTAACGCTCTGGCAATGCTGATCCTTTGTCGCTGACCTCCGGAAAATTCATGCGGGTAGCGATAAAAGTGAGCCTCCTTCATGCTGACTTTTTTAAGAAGCTCTATTACATAGTCCTTCCTTTCTGAATCATTGTCAAATATATTATGCACCTTCATCGGCTCCATAATTGCCGCGCCAACCGTGAGCCTTGGATTCAAAGACGAGTATGGGTCTTGAAATATTATCTGCATATTTTTGCGGACCTGACGCAGCTCACGTTGACCTAGCTCTGTAATTTCTTCCCCGTCAAATTCTATTGTGCCACTTGTGGGCTCGATAAGCCTTAGCAATGTTCTGCCTAGCGTCGTTTTTCCGCATCCGGATTCTCCCACAAGCCCCAGCGTTTCCCCCTTACGTACATCAAATGAAACTCCATCCACTGCTTTGACCCACTCTCTGGGTTTACCGAAAAAGCTGTTTTTTATCGGGAAATGGGTTTTAACATCCCTGACTTTCAATATTGGGGGCTGTGCCAGTATTCGGTTTATTCTTTCAGCAATTTGTTTTCCAGATAGCTCTAGCTTGTTTAGGACGCTAGGGACATCATCACTCAGCTCCTCAATGTTTCCATCGGCTTTTTGAGTCATAAAAGTACTCGTGGTAGGAAGATATTTTAAGCGCTTCTTTACAGGTGGCCTGCAAGCTAGAAGCCCTCTTGTGTATGGGTGCTGAGGGTTGGAGAACACGTCTAGAACGCTGCCCGATTCGACGATTCTTCCCCTGTTCATCACAAGAACTTTATCAGCCAGCTCAGCAATTACGCCCAGATCGTGAGTAATAAATAAAATACCCACACTCTTTTTATGCTGCATTTCGTTCAACAGTTCAAGAATATCTTTTTGAACTGTTACATCTAGTGCTGTCGTAGGTTCGTCTGCAATTAAAATAGAGGGTTCGCAGCTGATTGCCATTGCAATCATTACACGTTGTTTTTGGCCTCCTGAGATTTCATGGGGATAGGAATTGAAGATGTCTTCGGGCCGTGAAAGCTTAACTTCCTTGAACAATTGAATCGCTTTTTCTTTAGCATTCACCGACCCTTTCTGATGTAGCTTGATCGCTTCAACAACTTGATTTCCGCATGTATAAACGGGGTTCAAGGAGGTCATGGGCTCCTGAAATATCATGGCAATTTCATTCCCACGATATTTTCTCATCTCATTGTCTGGCAGGGTTGTCAGATCTACAGCCTGGCCATTTGAATGCAGAACGATACTGCCATTGACGATCTTTCCAGGAGGCGATTGAATCAAACCCATTGCGGAAAGTGAAGTGACTGATTTTCCGGAGCCAGATTCTCCAACAATTCCAATAGTCTCCCCTTTATGCAGCGTGAAGCTGATGTTGTTAACCGCTTGGATCACTTCATCCTCCGTGTGGAATTCGGTGACTAGGTTCTTTATTTCGAGTACAGGTTTTTTACCCATCCGATAAGTAAAATGGCGAGGTAAGATAGTCTATTGAAAAGAGTTAACAAAAAAACGAGTCATGGAGTTGCATAATTTTAGACCAACCTCGGCTAACAAAAGACCAAAACGAAACCATTCAGGTGTGAGTCACAAAACCATCAAGCACCGTTTAGCCTATTACCTGACTGATAAAAACAAACTAAAGATCTGCAAGCGTCTTGGCCATTTCCTTGTCGTAAAGATACAGCAGCATGGTGGCCATCATATCAAGAGGTTGCCCCGATGATTTACTCCGGGTGGCAC
>JAAZYJ010000274.1 GCA_014239715.1 Flavobacteriales bacterium | reverse complement strand
GATCAATGTATCGATATCCATTCGCTATTGGAAATGCAATTTTATTGATCCCCACTTCGGAATCGGAAGAGATCATACTCCCTTCTGCGACCATTTTTTCTTCCAATGCCAATAGCTCATCAATATCCAGTGGCTTCAATAAATAATCCGTAGCGCCTAATCTTAACGCCTTAACAGCATATTGTTTATGAGCTGTATAGAATACTACCTTGCCTCCCATTCCTTCTGCTAATTCATGAACTTCAAAGCCGGTTCCACCGTGCATTTCTATATCCAAAAACACCAGGTCAGGCATTGAATTTTTCCATAACCTCAAGCCTCCTGTCATCGTCTGACTTGTGCCAACAACATATATGTGAGAGGCATATTCTTTAATCGCTGTGGCAAGATTTTCTATTGAGTTCGACTCATCATCGATTATTATTGCTCTTATTTCCATTGTTGGCCTCCCATTTTTTTCAACGGCATCCTGAACTCAACCAAAGTACCTCGTTTACCCATAGTACTCAGGTCCGTTATTTTAAAATCTGCATTGAAATTATGCTGTTTTTCAAGCAGCTCCAATCTTAAATTAATAATAGCAGAACTTTTGGCGCTTCCCAAACTTTTTTTGGAGCCTGCTTTTATTAGTCCAATTCCGTTATCCTCAACCTGAGCTACTAAACTATGCATATCTTCCTTAACTCTGATATGTATTTTTGGGTCATTAACCTCATCATCATTAAATCCATGCCAGATACAATTTTCCAGAAGTGGCTGTAAAATGAACGGAGGTACACCATACAGTTCCAGGCTCTCAGAAAGATCTGTTTCTATATTCAGTTTGATCTCTTGTTCAATTCTTCTCTGTTCAAGCTCAAAGTACGTTTGCAAAATGTCTAGCTCATCGGATAATGTTATGTAGTCTACATCTGCGTGTTCGAGGTTACTCCTCATTAATCTGGCTAAGCTCGCTATGTATTTATGCGCTTCTCTTTTTTTCCCGGTCAGAATAATATTCTGTATAGAATTCATGGAATTAAAAATAAAATGCGGCTTCATCTGAAGGCTCAAGGCCCTTTGCTGATACACGTAAGTATCCGAAATCAATTTATCCCTTTTCATTTTACGTTTCAGTACAATTCTCATGATCAGCAAAGCGCCAAACAACAGGATCAAAGTATATAAAACAATGAACCAGGGGCGTTCCCACAGTGGTTTGAGAACATTTATCGAAAACTCCACTCCGAGTTGTTTTGACCCTATTTTTCTGTCATAGATCATAAAGCGAACTTTGTATTCGCCAGATGCCAGATCATTTAGTTCAAAATGACCGGATTCATTTATGATCTCCCTTTCATTTACATACATTTTGTAGGTGGCCTTTTCGTTGCAATTGAAACAAATTCCGGAAGTGAAGAACTCTATCGAGTTGCCGGCAGAAGAAAGCTCAATCTCATTGACCTTTTTGTCAACCATATCCCCCTGGATCCGTATAGAATCCAAAAAGATCTCCAATTCCCAATCAAATACAATGTCGTCAGGGTTAAAAATATTCAGGCCTTTTCTGGTTCCAACGGCAACTATTGAATCGCTCAAATCAAGTGACGTGATCCGATTTGCAAGCAGCCCGCCAAATTGATCAACACATGAGATTTTCCATTTATGCTCTGTCCTGTCCAGAAGAACAACTCCTTTTCGTGATCCAAGCCAAACCCGATCCTTGTCTGTGTATGAAATGCAATAAATTGTATTGGTCGGCAGCCCGCTACTTTCATTCATGATTACCGTTGAGTCCTTACTAACAATGATCAAACCGTTGTTCCTGGTAGCAATGAACAGCTCTCCATCGATCAGTTTCAGATCTTCCACTCGTCCTTTGATATTTGCAACCTGGGTTAATTTGGAGGTTGCCAGATTCAGCCGATCTACTCCATCGAACCTTGCCAGCAACACAGTGGTGTCCGTTTCAAAAATTGCACGAAATACTCTGCCAATATGATAATACCGAATCGTATCAGTATTTAAATCTAATAAGCTGACCCCAAATTGCCCTGCGCACATGATCTGATTCGTAATTGCATTGAAATCATGGGCTCTGCCCGGGTGTTTGGAAATCTTCTCCGGATCAGCCTGCGCACCAATTCTATACAGACCAATGCTTGTAACACCAACACCTTCATCCATCTTAAAAATTCCCCTTGCTTTTTGTAGGGGGATTGCTTTACCTAACTGCCCTGATGCACTGAAATTATACACCTTCCAAGCCCGGTCATTCAAATAAACCCCGGAACTATCCGGCAATGCCACCACTTCCAGCAGCGACAGAGGAGCACCTTCCAAATTATGCGTAACTGCCTTTATCTTTGGATTAGCACAATAAAACACCCCTTTTTCCAAGGTTGAAGCCCAAACACCTCCTTGTCTATCGCAAAACATATGCGAAACAGAAATTCCATTCAGTAAATGTCTCCCATAACTCAGTTGATCTTTTTCAACAAATATTTCCTGAACACCGCCCGAAGCCATTCCCAACCACAGTGCGCCATTTATGTAATCATTACTTATTATGGGAGCCATCAAATTGCCTTCAAGCATAGCAAGGCCATCAGTTATCAGGAAATCTTTGGAACCCGTTGTAACACAGATCTTGTCCGGTTCTATACATGCCATTCGAATTATATTGCTGACACCACTCAGGTACAGCTCGGTGGTTTTCTCCCAATTGGGATGATCAAGTGACACTTTCTGCATTTTATTGTTCTTTGACCCTAAGGATATCGACCTCCCGACGGTTCCGTATATAATGTTTGCCTCATCTACAAACTTTTGAGCCACCATCGGTTCCTGACCAGCTGGTCTCGTTATGTTTCCTTTAGGATCAATTTTTAAAATCCCTGCTTTATCATACCCGACCCATACATTGTTATTCTTATCTACCTTTAAGTTGACACAAACCGGATTTCCATCCAGCGCATCCAGCAGCTGCTCATTAAAAGGAAATTCATGAACCTCATCGCCTTCCAGATAAGACAATTCGCAATTGAAGGCGCTAAACCATATTCTACCAACATGATCTTCAAATGTCTGAAAGATCACATCATCAGGAAGACCATTTCTTGAAGAAAAGGATTTGAAATTCTGCCCATCAAATCTTGCCACACCCTGATCTGTGGATATCCAGATGTATCCTCTAGAGTCCTGCATCACGTGGTACGCTTCATCACTGGGCAAACCATCTTCGACATTGTAGTTGATAAAGCTGACCCCCGATGTAGTTTGTTGGGTTAAGCCCAGAAACGGAGCACATATAACAGCCAATAAAACAAAAGCTGCTTTATTTTGCCACCACAATATTGAGCTTATCCGATATGACGGTAATGATATCATTGTATTTTATAATGGCCTTAAGGATAGAGCCTTCCTCCTCTGCCGGAAGCTGACTTTTTAAACGGACCTCCAATTCTGCTTTCATTAAACGAACTCTCCTCAGCTTGTAGATCCATACCGATTCTTCCACTGCTCTTTGCAATTTCATTTCCTCCGTTTCGGGATAGATGTTGTGCATTTTGGTCCAGTTTTCACTCAAAAAATGACGATCGGCCGTAAGGTCTACGGCGCATTTGCTGATCTTCTGATCTTCGTGATTCACAAAATGTTTTGCATCCGGTATAATGCCCTCGGAAGCGGCTATCTGAAATTCGTTCAGCATTAGTTTTGTCACCTCATTCGTCATACTGATCTCATTTTCTGCAAGCTCATCCAGAATGAATTGCACCACAGGAACCTCCACTTTTGCCACTCCATTTTCTTCTGGTGCTTCAACTTCTATTTCAACACCAAAAGAGCCATAAAGCAGCATCAATCTTATCAGATCAAACTCTTGGTAATCAAGTTCAACTCCGGGTGCAGGTTGTTTTTCGGGCAATTTCTTTTCCGGCACGATCAGGTCCAAAGTATCTGCGTCTGTATACCCCTGGTCACGCCTGTCCTTTTTCTGTTTATTTCTCAGGATCTTATTCAATTCGCTGATCAGGGTCTGTTCCGCGATCTCGAACTGCTGACTGGTCTGCTTGATGTAAACTGACCTTGAAATTTGGTTCGGCACCAACGCTATTG
>JAAZYJ010000109.1 GCA_014239715.1 Flavobacteriales bacterium | reverse complement strand
TTCCGTTACTAACGATTGCATCGACAGAGTTTTCGGTTAAAAAAGAGCTTAATCGTTTTACGGATCTGTTGACCCAAAATTTTCGCGCATCCGGAATGAAGAAATTTCCACGAATCCAGACAGCTAAGCCCTCTTTTCCATTAGATTCTGCGAAAGCTTCTTGTTTGATCTTTTCATCCTGCTTTTTTCCAGTAAACTTCTTGTACAGTTTATACGGCTCTTTTATCGGTTCTCTTAAAACTGTGATCTTATCTGACAAATCGCTTTTGGAGTTATCAAACACACCAAACTCCCCATCTTGAACCGTATAAACAATTGGTTCATATCCAAATTCAGCTAAGTAGGTAACAAATTTATACCAGCGAAGTACGGCTACACCGCCCGCAGGAGGCCAGTAATACGTAATTATTAAAACCTTTTTTTTTGTGGCATTACTCATTTTACTTCTAAAGGTTTCTTTCGCTCTTTATACAGTATGAACATCCAGGCTAATACCAGCAATAATACGATGGTTGAGCATACCAATCCAATAGTATTCAACTTTGCTACTTTGGTAGGCTCAAACTTAAACTCAATCTTGTGCTCACCACTGGGCACGCTCAATCCTCTAAGGATATAATTAACCCCAATATGATCTACCAATGCCCCGTCTATGTAGGCATTCCACCCATCCGGGTAGTAGATTTCTGAGAACACTACAAACTGATCTGCAGACGAATTAAAATCATAAACTAAATGATTTGGACGATAGTCTAGGGTCCTTTGTATAATCGAGGCACCTTCGTCCACATCTATGTCCAAATTTATTTGATCCAAGTACTTTTCCTGTACAATCGCAAGCTCTTTCACATCGACCTCATTGATGGCCAAAATCTCCTCATTTGCATTTTTAACCTTGTGGAACCCTTTAGCAAACCATGCATTTCCAAAGGCAAACGGATTTGTAAAAGCCTGTGATTTGTCCTGAGCAATTATGTACCGTGTATTCAACATATTGACCACCTTTGTCACAGTTGGATCCTGCAATTGTTGCAGCTCTGATCCCAATCTAAATTCGATGATCTCCTGAAATTTCTTGAGTTTAGCTGCGTTATAACCAGTGGTACTTTTATGATAAAACGGAGTCTCTCCATCATTGAATGGGTTGGCTAAACCTAACACCCTATAATTAGAATTAAAGTTCAATGTGGTATACTGTGCAATCTGCTTATCCATAGCATTCTGAACAAACCCAGCCTCTTTAAGTTTCTTTTGAACATCTCTATTTCGAGTGGCAAAATCCGGAATTTTTGCCTTTTCAATTTCAAGGATCTGGCGATCAGCTGAACTTAGTGCGACGGCTCTCTTGTTCAAGTCAGCAGTTGGCTGCCATGAAACATAATCTCCCCCTTCCATTTCATTACTTGAAAACCGGTTTGCCATGCTGAACATATCAATAAACAAGATAAAGCTCAGCACCGGAATTACCACATTTCGTTTGATCACATTTAAAAAATACAGTGACAATACGGCAATTCCTAAAATGACAAATATCAATGCTCTTGTCATGTCTGCCCCATATCCTTCTATCCTGAAGTCTTTTACTTTTTCTGCTGCAGACTCAAACGTTGCCGATTCTACAGTATTGGTTAAGAACAGGTCTGATCCATACTCTTCCATTACCGCCATTTCATTGGTGCTATAAAATGAAGCGATCAATTCTGGATTGACAGCATTTGCTATCATAAACAGAAAGAAAACACCTGACACCCCGAAGAATAATTTCTTTTTACCAGCAGCTACTTTCCTGTCCTTTAGTATTTGATGAAGCCCCAACATGGCAAGAACAGGTACCGAAACCTCTGCTAGAACCAATATCATCTTGACCGCCCTGAACTTATTGTACAAGGGAACATTGTCAATGAACCAGTTCGTTAACCACATATCCTCCATTGAACCGCCTAAATTCTGTCCAAGAGACAATAAAATGGCTAAAAAAGTAGCTGTGAACAAGCCCCATTTGATCCAGCCCTTAGCGAAGAATAATCCCAAAATGGCCAAGTAAATAAAAAGAGCTCCTAAGTAATGAGGTCTGGCCGAGGTTTGATCTCCGAAATAACCTGACAAGAACACCCCTCTGTTTCGAGATAATTTACCCGAATTCGCCTGATAAGCATCAACCAATGCCTGATATTCCTGAGGGTTTCGTCTCGCCATATCCTGGAGGAAATCAGAATATTCAGGCGCTTCGATTGAGTTTGGAACTAAATAGCTGAATAACTCACCTTTATCGTAAGTATACTCCGTTATGTAAGATCTATCTAATCCATCCGTTTGATTCAGGTCCGTTTTATCAATTTCTTTTCCGTCCGGTCTAACCGTTAACTCAGACTTGCCTCTGATCGTATGTTTTGCGAAATCGCTAGTCATCAATATGCTGGATGAATTTGCTCCAAAAGCAAGTAATCCGGCAATGACGATTATAGCTGGTTTAAGTAAAAAGCTAAGCCATGGTTTCGGGTAGTTTTCGAATTCCGGATCTTCGTTCTTATTGCGGTACCGTTTTACATCTCTTAGAATGACATCTGGAAATACAAAAAGACCTGTAATCAACAACAAAATAAATGTATAATAGGTTACCTGATAATGGTTTGCGAATAGCTGCAACATCAACAATACAGCTAGCAGAATTCCATACCTGATATATTTTGAACCTTTGAGCACTCGAATAAATGCTCCAAGAATTGCAGGTATATAGGCCATCGCATGCGTCTTGGAAGTATGACCGGCACCCATAATTATTACGAAATGTGAACATAATCCAAACCCAACAGCACCTGCAATAGCAATCCAGGGGTCCACTTTTAAGCACATCAAGAGAATGTACAAGCTCACGAACATCAGGAACAAGAAGTTAACGGGGTATGGTAAGCAAAGCGTAACAGCATTGTAGAAAAAACGCTGAACCCCTTTGGGATAATCTGCAGAAATCTGATAGGATGGCATGCCCGAAAAAACGCGACTCGTCCAGAAGCTGTCTTCTCCATACACATTCTTAAGGTCAACTATTTCTTTACTGCTGGAGCGATGCGTGGTAATGTCATGCATCTTGGGAATAAACCCTTTCAACGCAGGGCTGAAAAAAATCGAAGAGATCAGCAGAAAAATTCCAATGGCGACAAAATGAACGTAGTTCTTTTTAAAGAAAGCTCCCATGTAATTGCATTTAGTGAATTCGAAAATAAGCAATGTAATGGACTAATCCTTCGGCCAAGTTAATTATCTGCTCAGGTACAAGTTTCGTTCTGAATAGATCTTTCTGAAGAAGGGATCTTTCAGGTTATCTATAAACCGAATCGCTTCCCCGGTAGATTTCATTTCCGGCCCTAGCTCTTTATTCACGTTCGGGAATTTTTCGAATGAGAATACCGGTATTTTGATCGCATACCCATTCTTCTTCGGCTTAAAATCAAAATCAGTTACCTTATTTTCTCCCAACATGATCTTTGAAGCAAAGTTAACATAGGGTTCATCGTATGCTTTAGCAATGAAAGGGACCGTTCTGGAGGCCCTTGGGTTTGCCTCAATGATATAAACTTTGTCATCTTTTACGGCAAACTGAATGTTGATTAGTCCAACTGTCTCCAAAGCAATTGCAATTCGATTTGTGTATTCAACAATCTGTTCTAACACCAGATCTCCCAAGTTGTAAGGTGGCAGAACCGCATATGAATCTCCGGAGTGGATCCCTGCTGGCTCAATGTGTTGCATTACCCCAATAATGTAGACATTTTCCCCATCGCAAATCGCATCGGCCTCACATTCAATTGCACCACCCAGAAAATGATCCAGCAGAATCTGATTGTCAGGCATATCCTTAAGAATGTCAACTACATGATGTTCCAGGTCATCGTCGTTGATCACTATTTTCATTTTCTGCCCACCCAAAACATACGACGGCCGGACCAGGAGCGGATATCCCAGGTCTTTCGAAAGGGTTAACGCCTGTTCGGCACTTTCTACAACTCCAAACTCAGGGTATGGAATTTCCATTTCTTTCAACAGATTTGAAAAGCGCCCCCTATCTTCCGCCAGATCCAGAGCCTGAAAGCTTGTTCCCATTATTTTTATTCCATACCTCTCCAGCTTTTCAGACAGCTTCAAAGCCGTCTGACCGCCCAGCTGCACAATTACACCTTCAGGTTGCTCATGTAGAATAATGTCATAAATATGCTCCCAGAAAACCGGTTCGAAATACAATTTATCTGCCGTATCAAAATCTGTTGAAACGGTTTCCGGGTTGCAATTGATCATTATTGTTTCGTAACCACATTCCTTAGCTGCAAGGACCCCATGAACGCACGAATAATCAAATTCAATTCCTTGGCCAATTCTATTGGGCCCTGAGCCAAGCACAACAATACTCTTTTTGTCCGTCTTAACAGACTCATTCTCGTCTTCGAAGGTAGAATAGTAGTACGGTGTTTTTGCTTCAAATTCGGCTGCACACGTATCGACCAATCTATATCCTCTTTTGATTCCCAGCTCATGCCTTTTCTTGAAAACCTGGCTCTCCAGGCAACTTAACAAATGTGCTATTTGTCGATCTGCATAGCCCTTTTGTTTGGCTTCATACAGCAAATCTCTTGTGAGGCTTTCAAGTGTGCACTTCTCGATCTTTCTTTCCAATTGGATCAAGTCGTCTATTTGTCTTAAGAACCAATCGTCAATTCTGGTTTTTTCTTTGATGGTTTTAAATGGTATCCCCAATTTAATAGCGTCGTGAATATGGAACAATCTGTTCCAGCTTGGTCTTTCAAGACTAGCTAATATCTGATCCTGGTTTTTCAGTTCCCGTCCATCCGCACCTAATCCATTTCTTCCGACCTCCAGCGACTGACAAGCTTTTTGAAGTGCTTCCTGAAACGACCGTCCAATTCCCATTACCTCTCCAACCGATTTCATTTGCAATCCCAACTCACGATCCGATCCCGGAAATTTGTTGAAGTTCCATCTTGGTATTTTGACAATAACATAGTCCAACGTTGGTTCAAAAAAAGCAGATGTGGATTGAGTGATCTGATTATCCAATTCGTCAAGGTGATATCCGATCGCTAATTTCGACGCAATCTTTGCAATCGGATAACCGGTTGCTTTAGATGCAAGTGCTGACGACCGCGATACTCTTGGGTTGATCTCAATTGCTATGATCTCTTCCCGTGCATCATTGCTTACTG
>JAAZYJ010000033.1 GCA_014239715.1 Flavobacteriales bacterium | reverse complement strand
TCTCCAATGTTCAATGAACGGACCGCAAAAATAAGGATTCTGCTGATTTTTATATAAAAAAAGTAAAAATATTCTACTTGTATACGAATTTCCCTTTGGCACCTTCGATAGTCACCTGGGATTCCTCCGAGGCTTCCACTCGGCCAATGATTTGAGCATCTACACCAAAGCTCTTTGAAATGGCTATAATCTCTGCCGCAATTTCCTCCGGAAGATAGAGCTCCATGCTATGTCCCATATTGAATACCTTGTACATTTCTTCCCAGGGAGTACCGGATTCTTTCTGAATCATCTCGAATAGAGGTGGAATGTCAAAAAGCTGGTCTTTGACGATATGAAGACGGTCTATAAAATGAAGTATTTTGGTTTGTGCACCACCAGAGCAGTGCACCATTCCGTGAATGTTCCTTCTGTGTTTTTTGAGGATGGCGGTAATGATTGGAGCATAGGTCCTTGTGGGAGACAATACCAGCTTTCCGGCATCTAAAGGACATCCATCAATAATATCTGTCAGCTTTTTTGAACCGCTGTATACCAGCTCACTCGGAATAGCAGAATCAAAGCTTTCAGGATACTCCGTGGCTAAGGTTTTATCGAATACATCGTGACGGGCACTCGTCAATCCATTGCTTCCCATTCCGCCGTTGTATTCTTTTTCATAAGTAGCCTGGCCGTAAGAAGACAATCCTACAATGACATCTCCAGGGATAATGTTATCATTAGAGATCACATCGCTTCGTTTCATACGTGCCACCACTGTAGAATCCACAATAATGGTTCTGACCAGGTCGCCTACATCGGCCGTTTCTCCACCTGTGGAATGTATTTCAACACCATGTCCTCTCAGCTCTTCCAGCAATTCTTCAGTTCCGTTAATGATCTCAGAAAGCACCTCTCCCGTAATGAGGTTTTTGTTTCTTCCAATGGTGGAGGACAACAAAATAGGTCCTGTGGCTCCCACACAAAGCAGGTCATCGATATTCATAATCAGTGCGTCCTGTGCAATGCCTTTCCAGACACTCACATCGCCTGTTTTCTTCCAGTACATGTAGGCCAGAGAAGATTTTGTTCCTGCACCATCTGCATGCATTACACAGCAGTAATCCTCGTCTCCGGTCAAATAATCAGGGACAATTTTACAAAAGGCCTTAGGGAAAAGTCCCTTGTCCACATGCTTAATGGCACGGTGCACATCTTCTTTTCCTGCGGAAACCCCTCTAGACTGGTATCGATTGTCTGACATAATTCAAATTGTGTCCACAAAGGTAGAAAATTGAATGGTCCTAATACTTTTGTAAGGGCTAAAAGTTAATCTATTTCCTCGTAAAGAAGCTGAACCTCGGGATCGATCTCAAATTGATCAATGTCTTTAGTGTAGCTATTGCGATACCGAATCTGCTGATCATTCACCTTAATGACCTCTGTAGCTGATGTACCATCGGTAAAATGAATTTTGACAGGTAAAGCAAATGTAAAGAGCCGATTATTTTGATTGATTACCAGGGACAGTATATTCTCATGGGTTTCGGATTCAATGCTGAGCTTTGGGTGCCCCGATGAATATAACCACTGCTAAAAAAACCAATCCAGATCTCTTTCACATACCTTCTCCACGACCTTTTGGAAGTCACGGGTATCGGCATTGGATAGCCGATAAGTAGTGTAATATTCCCTAATGCTACTATGGAAATTTTCGTCTCCGATCTCGTTCCTGAGCATATGCAAGACCCATCCTCCCTTCTGATAGCTATTCGGATTGAGCAGATTCATCAGGTTTGCGTATGCCGTATCAACCACGGGGTGGTCATACCTATTTGCGAAGGCAATAATCCTCTTCCGATCCTGGATGAGCTGCTTTTGAAAAGCATTTTTGCCCTTGACTTGTTCAATATAGACATTGGTGAGGTAGGTGGCAAACCCTTCACTTAACCAAAGGTGACACCAGTCTTTTTCCGTAGCGGAATTGCCAAACCACTGGTGAACAATTTCGTGAGCGATTAGATTTTCTGAACTCCGAGTGCCGTCAAAGGCTCCTTCATCGTAAAAAATACAGCCGGCATTTTCCATACCTCCGAACCTCGTGGTGGACTGCACGTTGTCCAGCTTAGGGTATTCGTAAGGGGCAATGTAATCGATGTAAAATTCCAGTATGGATGGTGCTAGGGCCAGATCGTAAAAAGTCTTTTTATGGTGTTGGGGATATACCCAGCTCGCTACAGGGACACCCTTTACCAGGGTAGCTTCCTCTGTGTTTAGATCAGCGATACCGACTACCATGACCTTGGTCGGCAGAGGAATCTGAGAGCTAAAATGATGCAACTGTATTTTTTTGTTTGTTTTCACGGACAGTAGCTTTCCGTTTGCGACGACCTCATAGTGCTTGGGTGCATGAACAATGAACTCCACAGTGGCTTTATCCGATAAATGGTCGTTGCATGCAAACCAGTTCTGGGCTCTTGTAGGCCAGTTGTCGGCAAAAAAAGTTCGATCTCCATATTTGTTTTTGCCAATGATCAGTCCGTCTTTGGGAATTCCTTTAAACTGAATATTAAGTCGGTTTTCCTTTTCTTTGACTCCCGCATTTTCCAGATACAGGCTGTCGTTTTCATGTCGAAAAGAGATCTTTTTACCTTTTAGCTTTACCTTTTCAATGACCATTCCCTTTCCCATACCATCCTTGGAACAAAGATTGAATACAACTCCTGCATTGGTATTTGTCCAGTCGAATTCGATTTGTTCTCGAACACGGACAGTGTCGGATAAATCGCTGACCTCCAGCTCAATTTTGTAGTGAGTAACATCGATTTGTGGAATTTGAGAAACGCAGATTGACGTGACAACAACAAATAAAAGGAACAACACATGTTGAGGTTTCATATCCTAAAGTTACTTGAATCCTCGGGTTTTTTTAATGTTTTCGTAGGCCTCCTGAATTTTCATGAATTTTTCCTGGGCTCCTTTCTGGTATTCTTCTCCCATAGAGGCGACTTTATCGGGATGGTGTGAGATGGCCATTTTGCGATACGCTTTTTTTACCTCATCGTCCGTAGCTGAAGCGGTCACACCCAAAATTTTGTAGTCTGAATTCACATCCCGATAGAACATGTTTTTTAAGCTTTCAAAGTCCGTTTGTGAGACGCCAAGCTTCTGGGCAATATTCTGAATGACCTGCATCTCACTTTCATCCACGTTACCATCCGCTTTGGCT
>JAAZYJ010000126.1 GCA_014239715.1 Flavobacteriales bacterium | reverse complement strand
ATCATCTCTTTCACAAAAACTTCGGTCATTTTTTTGGCATCACCGACGTAATGCATTAATCCTCCTCCGGCTGATGCAAGCTGGCTCAACAGTGCCTGGTTGTAGTCTTGCCCAACGCCGATGCATGAAACTTCTATTCCGGAATTGACTTGTGCTTGTGCCAATGCGATCACGTCTGATACGGGCTTGCTTCCGTAACCATCTGTAAGCAGGATCACTTTGCTGGCATCTGCGCTGGATGAATTTTTATTGACCTCTTCAAACCCTTTTACAAGGCCATTATATATTGAGGTGCCACCACCGGCTTCTATATCTCTGAACATCTCCTTCACGTATTCACCATTGCCGAATTTTTGAGCAGGAACCGCCACACGCGCATCCGAATCAAAAACCACCAACGACACGATGTCGTTGGGACGCAACATTTCTGCAAGCTGCAACAGACTTTGCTGCAGACTTTCAATCCTGTCATAGCCGGACATCGAACCGGATTTGTCCAAAACAAAGCAGACGTTTATGGGCGGCGTATTCTTTTTACTGATCATTTTCATATGTGAATCTCTGTTGACAGATGCAAATCCAATTTCCAGCAGCGCTTCTTTTGATCGTTCATTTACTTCTGAATTGGCCCATTTGGCATAGAGTCCGAGATACTGATCAGTGGGTTCAGGAAATTGTTTGTTGATGAATTCATCAAATCGTTTCACGAATACTTCATTGGGATCCGGAATAAATCGCTCTGGAAATTCCAGCTTTTCTCTCGGAGAATAATTCATCTGCATTTCACCGGTCACAATTCCTCTCGTTTTGCTCAGATCCAGAACATCGACGTCTTTTTCATAATTGAAATCGATCAGGTATTTTCTGTGAATTGGCAGCAGGAAATCTGCTTCTCCATCGTTATTGGTTTTGGCTTTGTATACTTTGTTGCTTTTCAGCATTTTTAAATATACAGGCTCGTCCTTTACGAACCCTTTACCCCTTTTGTGCACCTTTATTTTATAGTATGCTCTGCTTGAGCTGGCCGCTGAATTATCAGTCAGACTTTGTGTAACCGTATCGCCGGCAAAAGATTCCTTGACGTTGCTGGGTTCGTAAGTAAATTCCATGGTGTAAAAGGCGGGTAGGTTTCCCATATTGTAGAACTCTAACTCTTCTATGCCGTCAATGTCAATATGATATTCGTTGGATAGCGGGAGCTTAAATCTTGCACGGCCTGATTTGTCTGTGGTACTGGTGAAGGTTTTTTTAAGCTTATAGCAGGTGAGAGCAACATCAAATTCTTTTAATGGCCCTCCGGCTCTTTTTGAAATATCCAGTGTCAGTATCCCGTGCGTGTTATTCGGCACAGCTTTGCTGCTGATTTTTTGAGCTATTGTCGAAAGGCCCAAAGCACTTCGGTTAACCGGTGTGCGATTTTCTCTTTTCCACCTTTCGTAGTTATAGGTGATCGTTCTTGTACTGATCCCTTCCCCTCTTTCCGGCATTTCAACACTCCATTCATTTCTGACCTTTTCAATAGTGATCAGCCATTCTCGTCCACCTTTAAGCAATATGTTCAGCTTCCCCAGTGCGTCGGTTCGCTTAAATATTTTTTGACGGCTGTCAATTTCGGTAAAAATGACCTTTGCACCCGATAAAGGTTTTCTCTTGGTGTCTTTCACAGTTAGTGTATAGTCAACACTTCCTTCCTGTTGTTGAGAGTGCGACAGAGAAAGCGAGAAAAACAGAATCACAGACAGTAATGTTCTCATAGAAATGTTGATCATTGGTTATGTGTGTTTAAAAAGTGTGTTCTTGTCTACACTGCTTAAGCATAGAACATGCCACTTTATTGCTGGCGACTAACTGCATAACACAAATACGCGAAAAAGTTAATCGATTTTGGTTGATTTATTTTTGACTACCGCCAAGCTCTGTAGATAAATGACTTCATGTCTTTCCAAATGGTGGTCTTCTCTTTCACCATGCCATTTCGAGATGCAACCATTTGAGACGCTACATTTTCTGCATGAATTATAGAAATTACTGATTCAACCGCCATTTCTTTAAAGGCAAAGAATTTGAAATATTCAGCTGCTTCAGTAGCATACCCCTTTGTTCGATGTTCCTCAATTATGTGATACCCGATCTCGATCTCATCCTTCCCGTCTACCTCCTGTTTGATCAGGCCACATTGTCCAATTAATTTTCCTGTTTCTTTGCTTTCCAATGCCATAAGCCCAAAGCCATCCTCGCTGTACCTCATTATTTGTCGATCAACCCAGGACTGCGCCATGTCTTTGTCGATCTTCATGGTGTTTGGGTAATACCTGAATGCAGAATCGTCAGCTATAAATGATTCCCATGATGATACGTCATTTTGGTTTAGAGGACGTATTACTAGCCGTTCTGTTTCCTGTGAGGTAAGGTACTCATCCATAGTGTATTGTGCCTTGAATTTTGGTGATTAAACGAATATACGCTGATATTTTAATAAAATAAAATGAATTCAGATCCAACGTTGAATTTCAGATCATATTTTCTGTGATAGCCACTATTTCTTTCTCCAGATCCTGAGCTTTTTGCTGTATCTCAGCGCCTTTTTTAAGCATATCTTCAACATATTTGGTGTCGTCCAGATCTTTGCAGTTGATCTTAACGTTCATGAATGCACCCATGACTGCGGTTCTTGCGCATAAGGCGCCTACACCGGCGTCTGTAACGGAGTTTGGGTTTCCGATCTCTACCATTGCCTTGTTTACTTCCATTGATCTATATGCTGTTTCCATTACTTTGAACGGGATTTCAATGGCGTATTTGGTCGCTTCAATAATGGCTTGCTTTCTTTTCTCTTTTTCTTCATCGCTTCCTTTAGGCAGTCTGAATGCCTCCATTATTTTGTTGAATGAATTGGTGTCCTCATCAACCAGCCGAATCAGCTCGTTCTTGTATTCCTGACCTTTTTCAGCCCAAACTGAAAACTCCTCCCATCGGTCATCCCATCCTCTTTTGTGTGATGACAGGTTGGCTACCATCGTGGCTAGTGATATGCCCAGCACTCCCGCATATGCAGATATGGAGCCTCCGCCGGGGGCCGGACTTTCGGACGCAGTTTCTTCTGCGAATTCTACCAAAGAAAGGTCCACCAAATTTTTCTCATTTCCTTCCTTGAGCAGGTATTCAATGATCCGCTCTTCCGGCCTGAATGGTCCCAATTCATCCAGGCCAAGACTTTTTACAGCGATCTTAATGATCTCCGCTTCTGAAATGCCGGTTGATCGTTGCTGTTTCATAAGAAAATATTTCCCGGCACTTAAGATGGCTTGAAGTGGAACAAGACCTACAAGCT
>JAAZYJ010000034.1 GCA_014239715.1 Flavobacteriales bacterium | reverse complement strand
GGAAATTATAAGAGCGGGAATCTCCTTTTTACAAAAACATTCGGAGAGGCGATCCAATACGATCAGGCCTGGTATACATTTGGGCCATTCAACCCATCTGAAGGGGAATATTCAGCGGATTATTTTGGTTATGTGTTCAAGCTTGTATGTGAGGGAATTAGTGGCGACGATGGAAATTTGTACAAATATTTTCTCTCATCAAGCAATACAATGAATGTGCCGGTAGAGGGGGGTAATGCTTTTACTTTTGAATATACGTTCAGACTTCATGACGATCCGAAGCAAGTTTCTCACATCTATCCGTATATAGATAATAGGGTGATTTCGATCAAGCAATCAAATTTTGATTGGGATAAAGACGGAGGTATAAAAATATATAGTATAGCTACCTTGTCCTTCCCGCTTCAGGTGTCTGAAAATAACAAATGGACTACGAGTCAATATTTTGTGAAGGCACCGGAAAAGGGGAAATCACTGGATATCCGGTTTTCCAAAAACATGGAGAAAAAAGTAAGAAACAACAATGTGGTTTTTTACGTGACCAATCAATACGGAGAATTCTTGCCATTTTATACTGTCCCGATTGGGGGTATTCCTAAATTTCAAGGAAGCTCAACGGCCACTCCCGATCCTTAAAACAAAGAAGTAGTTTTTGTAAACCATTATTGTTACATTGTTCGAATGTCTGTATCACGACTATTGTTTCTGATAATTATATTGACAAGCTCTCTTTGTGGGAACGCACAATACTATCAGTTTAAGGGATATGGACTTGAATCGGGGCTGACCGACCCGTTCATTTATTCAATTACTCAAGATGCCAGAGGGTACCTTATTGTGGGGACTGGTGAAGGGTTAGGTGTGTTTGACGGAGTTTCATTTGAAATGAAATATATAGCAGATAATTTGGCTGAGGATTTTGTTTCACATTTATATAAGGGCAAGACGGGCATTGTATGGATAGGCCACAAGGAAGGAGGGGTGTCCTTTTTGCATGGCAATGAGATCAGTCGGTATGATGTTGATTTTGAGATCAACTCACTTATTACCGGTATTGCAGAGGACGATAAAGGAGTAATTTGGTTCTCAAGTCAGCATGGTGGAGTGTTCCATATTGATATTAAATCAGGAGTCCAACGCATATTCCTTGATCAGTTCGACGGGAAAACTGTAAACGACATTGCTATTTCAGATGACAATGACCTGTTCATAGCAACGAGTAATGGTGTGGAGCATTATTATTTGAGCGACTCGCAGGACGAATTGTTTTTTTCAAAGAGGTACCTTGAAAATCAAAATGTTCAAAGCCTAGAATCTATCGGGCGTGAGGGTATTGCAATAGGGACAAATCAAAACGGTGTGTATATTTTAAAGAAGGGAGAAGCTATTCCTTCCAGGTTGGATTTGCCTGAAGACATACTGGTCAAGAACCTTTGTGCAGACGACGAAAACAATCTATATGTCTCTACATTTAATTTAGGGATTTATAAGGTCGGTCAAGGTGGCTCCGTTCATTATTCCGAACAAAACGGATTGGCAACACCAAATATTCAGACAACTTTCATTGATCGTGAGGGCACAATGTGGGTAGGCTCATATGGCAGCGGGGTATACAAGCATTCCAGAGAAGTGTTTACCTACTACTTGTTATCTTCGGATATTCCTGTGCAGGACATTCTTGTGGCTGAAAAGGAGATGTTCATTGCAACTAAAAACAAGATCATCCGAGTGAAAAACGATGATTTCAACAATGTTGACACTATTGTAGTTGCCAATGCCAGCAACATAACTTGTCTCTATTTGGACAAGAAAGAACATCTATGGATTGGAACGTCCAGTAAAGGTCTTTTTGTATGTGATCTAGCTACAGGTGATGTCAATAAATGGTCTCTTACTTCAGATTACCTCGCAAGTACGATCAATGATATTTCAGGTGATGGGAATCAAGTATGGGTTGGCACTTACAATGGACTTTACGAGATAGGTGAGCAGAATTCACTTGTTCATTATGATATATCAACGGGCCTTTCTCATAATAGGGTTAATTGCTTGTATTTTGATGAAGAAGATAAAACATTGTACATAGGCACAGAGAGTACGGCACTTTCAATGTTAAAGGGAGGGCACTTATCAAGTAAGCGCTATTCGGAGAACTACAGCTTGCTCAATATTTTTCACATTGATAAATTGTCGGATGGAGGAATTTACCTGGCTTCACAAGGTGATGGAGTTTTTCGATTTCTAAATGGAAAATTTGAACAGTTTTCAACCCATGAAGGCCTTGCTTCTAATTTTTGTTACGGAATTATTGAAGATAGCAGAAAGATGCTTTGGGTGACGCACAATGGCTATTTATCAAGGATCGACATAGAGACTACCGACATCAAGGTCTTTGAGCGGGAAGACGGGGCAAATAAGGCCTATTTGAAATCAGCAATAGCCAGGCAAGAGAATGATATTTGGTACGGCTCTCAAGACGGATTGTTAAAGTACAACGGTAGCAACGATGTTGTTAACCTGGTGACACCGGTAATTGGAATTACAGAAGTCACGGTGAATGGAGATCCTATCGAACTGGTTGATGAGATCAGCTTATCCGCTGGCGCGTACGATTTCAATGTAATCCTAAGGGGGCTATCGTTAAAACATCCAAAAGATGTTCAGTTCTCTTACATTCTTGAAAATTACGATAATGACTGGTCCGAAATTTCTCCTATTCCTGAGATAAAGTTCAATAAGCTGGCAGACGGGGAGTATTTTCTCAAAGTTAAAGCGTATAATGACGACCTTCAGGGCTCGGATGAGCTAATTGTGCTGAAGATCGTTATTGCTAAACCCTTTTGGAAAAGATGGTGGTTTTGGCTGTCTATGTTCTTGTTCCTGGTTATTTCGATATACTGGTATGTTAAGTTCAGAGAACGTAGGTACAAAATACGTCAGGAGGAGCTGGAGAAAGAACTTGCGATCAGAAGCAAAGAAGTGCTATTTCAAAAAGAGAAGCTGGAGAGCACCAACAAGGATATTACGGATAGTATCAATTATGCCAAACGAATACAGGATGCGGTGCTGCCTGATCAAAGTGAATTCAAACACCTTTTCCCCAGATCATTTGTGTCATATCGCCCTAGAGATATAGTTTCGGGAGATTTTTATTGGGTAAACAAACGTGGTGATGAAATAATGCTCGTATGCGGTGATTGCACCGGACATGGTGTGCCGGGGGCTTTTCTTTCAATAATTGGTCAGCAGCTGTTGCGGGAAATATTTGATATCAAAAACATCACTCAGCCGAATGAGATCATTACCCAGCTGGATAAGTCGATTGGATATATGATGAATAGGGAGCAGGAAGATTTTGAAACCAAAGACGGAATGGATGTGGTTGTGTGTTCCTTCAATTTCAGAGAAGGAAGATTGAGATGGGCATCAGCCGTGAGGCCTTTGATCATGTACAGGAATGGGGAGCGGAGTTTTCTTAGAGGCAACAGGCGATCGGTTGGAGGTGATCATAAAGACAAAGAATTTGAGTTATTTGAGATGGACATTCAAAGAGGAGATGTGTTCTACATGTT
>JAAZYJ010000035.1 GCA_014239715.1 Flavobacteriales bacterium | reverse complement strand
CTGTAACTACATTAGGCAATATGAAATCAGGCGCTTCAAAACCCAGTGGTACTGTTATTGTGTTAGTTCTTGCCATGATCTACGCTAAAGTTAATAATTACACTTCATAGAAAGCTATAATAACTTTAAACAATACATTTGAACAATGAAGAGACTATCAATACTATTTTGTTTGTTGTCTACGCAGGGCTTGTTGTTTGCGCAGAATGTAGATTCTGCTCAATTAAGGAACATTTACGACGAGGTGTTGTCAAACGGACAATGTCACGAAAATTTGAGGATTTTGTGTAAGGATGTAGGCAACAGGATCAGCGGATCAGAAAATGCTGAAAAAGCGGTTCAATGGGGAAAGGACCTTATGGAGGGCTATAATTTCGACAAAGTCTATTTACAAGAGGTTGTTGTTCCGAAATGGGTGAGGGGAGAAAAAGAGGAGCTCGTGATCAATGGGAATAAAATTGCGCTTAACCCTGAAATATTGGCTTTGGGTGGATCGGTGGGTACAAATGGGACTATCGAGGGGAAAGTTGTAGAGGTAAAATCGTTTAAGGAGCTTGAAGAGCTAGGGAAAGGGGCCATTGAAGGTAAGATTGTGTTTTACAACAGACCGATGAACCTTACGTTGATCAATACTTTTCATGCGTACGGAGGTTGTGTAGACCAACGACATGCCGGGGCATCAGAGGCGGCTACATTTGGCGCAATTGCAACAATAACAAGGTCTATGACCCTTCGCAATGATAACATTCCGCATACGGGGAGCATGAGCTATAAAGAGGGTGTTCCCGAAATACCAGCAGCTGCCATAAGCTCTGTTGGTGCATTCAATTTGAGTAAAGCATTAAAGTCGGACCCTGAACTTGTGGCCAAGTTGACACTCTCGTGCAAAATGGAGCCCGATGTTGTTTCACACAACGTAATCGGAGAATTAAAAGGAAGCGTTCATCCGGAAAAGGTTATGGTAGTCGGTGGCCATCTTGATTCATGGGATGTAGGTGAAGGTGCTCATGACGACGGGGCCGGAATTGTTCAGTCCATTGAGGTGTTAAGAATATTCAGCTCGATTGGTATGCGTCCAAAACATACATTGAGATGTATTTTATATATGAATGAAGAGAATGGTAATAGAGGAGGAAAAACCTACGCCGAAATGGTTAAGCTGGAAGGTGAGGAGCACGTCCTGGCTTTTGAGAGTGACCGCGGTGGGTTCACGCCTAGAGGATTTTCTATAGACGGAACTGCAGAACAGCTACAGGCAATTAAATCTTTTGAGCCGTTGTTTGAGCCGTATAATATTCACATTTTCAGGAAAGGATACGGCGGGGTTGATATCGGGCCATTGAGGGATGGCAAAATTTGTTTGGTTGGCCTGTTGCCTGATTCTCAGCGTTATTTTGACTTTCACCACGCACGAACGGATACGTGGGAGAATGTTAACAAAAGAGAGCTTGAACTTGGTGCCGCTGCTGTTGCGTCTTTGATATTTTTGGTTGATAAATATGGGTTTGAGGAAGCTCCAAAGATGAACGACTTCAAAGACTAGTCTATTCTTGTTGTATGATTTCTTCCGGGGCCATGTAGTATTTCCTCTTGTATTCCAGATACCTGGTGTTTGCCTTATGGTAGTTAAACACGAAGGAGCTAAAGTCAAAACACTGCCAAAAAAGTCCGTGGTCAATTGTTCTTTGGTCCGTACTTCGTTCAAATTTTGCTCTGAACTTTTTATTGGTATACCCAAAGGCATTGCAGATCAGCTGCACGGTAGATTTACTTTCATAGTCTACGATATGAGCAAATTCATGGCCGATTATGCCAACCTTAGCATTAAAAGATGCGCTGTCTAATGGAACTTCAGGGTTAATGTTGTTGAGTAGAACTTTGTACTTTCTTTTCCCTTTTGGCCTAAGAAATTGAATTCCTGCAGGTCTTGCAGCCATTGTCGAATTAAGCTTTTTCACTACAAAGCTGATGGGTGTAGACCTTAATTCCGGGTAATAGGATAAAGCAATTAAGGAGGCCAGCTCATATTTCTTCGGTAGAGTTTTGTTCAGACCGAAGTTGGCTTTCATAGAATCCCGATTATGTTCGAACATTTTTTCGGAGAAAATTCGGGGAGCTCGATGCTGACAGCTGGCAACATTAAATGTTGTCAACATGTATATGGCAGCTATTAATTTTAAACGGTAATGCATTATCAATTCAGCAATTAGCCGGCAGGTCGATTATTTAACGATATTATTAAAGTCTGAACCTGTTGGATTCTGGAAAATCTCCAGTTGAAAATCTTGTGTTGCTGCTGTGATGTGGTCAAAAAGGTCAGCTACAATGTACTCAAACTTTTTCCAGTTCTTTTCTTTTGAAAAAGCATAAATTTCTATTGGTAAGCCTTTCTCATTAGGAGCAAGCTGACGAACCATGCAGGTCATGTTATTATTGATGCTTGGATTGTTCTTCAAGTAACTTTCCAGATAGATTCGGAATACACCGATATTGGTTAGACTGCGTCCATTGATCAATTTTGTATCGTCGAAAGCATGGTCCCTGTTATATTCTAATATTTCTTTCTGTTTGATACTTATGTACTCTTGTATCAGCTGAATGGTAGAAAAACTTTCCAGCATT
>JAAZYJ010000036.1 GCA_014239715.1 Flavobacteriales bacterium | reverse complement strand
CTTAGTACTTTCCGATTGATCGTGTTGACGGAATGGCAGATTTTGTAAATTGAGCACTCTTTCTACTCAATATCTTAAGAATAGATTCGGCCATGGTTGCATCCTTAAGTGCTTGAGCCATTGGCAATTTCTCATTGGAATGGTCACCGCCCATCATATTCAGCATGGCTTTATAGCCAGGCAATTCCGGATCATAAGCAATTGGAAGTTTGGCCACATATGATTTCTCTAATTTGCTTAGTTCATCCAATGCGCCAAAGCCTTCTTTATAAACGATACGGGCAGTGCGCCTTGGGACATTAGTACACACAAACTTTAATTGATTGCTCTTCGCAAATTCAACCAATGGCGCATAATCAGTAGCATAGTTTGGCCACAATCTGATAGAATCGATCTCATCAATTTGAATAGAAGTTGACTTCATGTATTCATCCAATTCATCCTGATTGTCAACTTCGAACATCTCGCCACCCAGGATTAGGGAAGACTTTACATGCAGGTCTTTCGCCAGTTCCAGCTGTAGCCAGTGCGAGATAGGATTATCATGGTATTCGCCAAACAGAATAACATCTGCTTTGCACAGATCAAAGAGTGCCTTGTTATATTTTACTCTTTTCCCGGATTCATTGTATAAAATGTAGGCGGGTTTGTCTTTCTGAAAAGAAACTAGGATGAAACAAAAAAAGAATGCGAACAGGCACTTATTCAACGGGGTGCGTTTCTTCAATGACCCGAACTTCATAACCACCTTCAATAATATCGAGATAAGCATTAAGTGCTTCTCTTACTTTGACTGTATCTGGGTCACTTACCTTAATTTCGAATGTACTGGTAGACTCTCTGTTTTCAATGGTAAATCCAGTACAACCTTCAAATGAATTTTCCGCAATCAGCTCTAGGATATCTAGTTTCCCCTGAATTTCTTTTTCGTCAAATTGTTCACCTTCACCCAAATGAAGAGCCTCATATGTTCCAAGCCAAATTGTAGCTTGATAAGCAGCTTCCTCACTCTCATTGCAAGAGCATAGCAGCATACAGACGGCGGTGGTCGAAATAAACAGTAGTTTTTTCATTTTATGGTATCGGATTTCCAAATAGATCGTAAAAATCAGCTTTCTCAATTTTAACATTGACGAAATTACCAATTTCCAATTCAACATTTGTGGCATTAATAAGTACTTCATTATCAACTTCCGGGGAGTCGTATTCTGTTCTGCCAACATAATAGCCTCCCTCCGCTTTATCAACAAGCACCCGGTAATTCTTCCCAACCATCAACTGATTATTCTGATATGAAATGTCTGATTGAATGTTCATAATTTCTTCAGCTCTGGCATTTTTGACATCCGTAGGGACATCATCTTTTAGGTTGTAGGCGTGCGTATTCTCTTCGTGAGAGTAAGTGAAACATCCCAATCTATCAAAACGGCTTTGTTGCACCCACTCTTTCATTTCCTCAAAATGTTCTTCTTTTTCACCAGGATATCCTGCGATAAGCGTAGTTCTAACCGCAATATTAGGAACTTGTTCCCGTATTTCCATCAAAAGTTCAGAAGTTTTTTCTCTGGTGATGCCTCGTCGCATGGATTGCAGCATCTCAGTAGAACCATGTTGAAGCGGAATATCCAGGTAATTGCATATGTTATCGCGTTCTGCCATGACCTTCAAAATATCCATAGGAAAACCTGACGGGTAGGCATAATGAAGTCGGATCCACTCCAGTCCATTGATGTCAGAAAGATGTTTCAATAATTCCGATAGATTTCTTTTCCGATAAAGATCCAAACCATAATACGTCAGGTCCTGAGCGATCAGGATCAGCTCTTTTGTTCCACCGGCAACTAGTTTTTCTGCAGATTCGACTAATTCTTCAATTGGCTTAGACTTGTGTTTGCCCCTCATTAAAGGGATTGCACAAAAAGAGCACGGACGATCACAGCCTTCGGCAATTTTGAAATAGGCGTAATGCGATGGTGTTGTAAGGAGTCTCTCTCCAACAAGCTCCTGCTTGTAATTCGCTTTTAAGGTTTTAAGTAGCTTCGGAAGCTCTCTTGTTCCAAAAAAAGAATCAACTTCAGGAATCTCCTGTTGCAATTCTTTGCCGTATCGTTGCGACAAGCATCCGGTAACATATAATTTATCAACATCGCCGGCTTTCTTGGCATCAGCGTACTCCACGATCGCATTGACAGATTCTTCTTTAGCGCTTTCAATAAACCCACAGGTATTGATGATTACGATCTCTGCATCCAGCTCTGAAGATTCATGAACAACATCGAAATGATTGGCTTTGAGCTGAGCCATCATCACCTCTGAATCATAAATGTTTTTGGAGCACCCCAGAGTGACCACATTAACCTTGTTCTTTTTGAGCGTTCTTGCCTTCATCAGCTAAATAGAGAATCTACAAATTCATGTCGATTAAAAACCTGTAGATCTGATACCCCCTCGCCGACCCCAATATATTTCACAGGGATCTTGAACTGATCAGAAATGCCGATAACAACACCACCTTTAGCTGTGCCATCCAGCTTCGTAAGCGCCATGGAATTCACTTCTGTTGCCTTTGTAAACTCCTTGGCCTGCTCAATAGCATTTTGGCCGGTGGAACCATCCAAGACCAGCATCACTTCATGTGGTGCATTTGGGATCACCTTATTCATCACCGCCTTTATTTTCGTCAGTTCATTCATCAGGTTCACTTTGTTGTGCAAACGGCCAGCTGTGTCAATAATAACCACGTCTGCGTTACTCGCTTTTGCAGATTGGCATGTATCAAAAGCTACAGATGCCGGATCTGCACCCATTCCTTGGTGAATGACAGGAACACCGGCTCTTTCCGACCAAATTTTTAATTGATCCACTGCAGCTGCACGAAATGTATCTGACGCTCCAAGAACTACCTTCTTTCCTATAGCTTTATACTGATGCGCTAACTTGCCTATGGTAGTTGTTTTGCCGACACCGTTAACACCAACCACCATAATAACATACGGCCCTTCTATATCCGGAAGAGAGAGCTCGCTACCATCTTCATCGGAATTATTTTCCTGCAAGAGCTTGGCTATTTCTTCTCTCAGCACCGCGTTCAATTCTCCGGTGCCAACGTATTTGTCTTTTGCAACCCGTTCTTCAATTCGTTCAATTATTTT
>JAAZYJ010000038.1 GCA_014239715.1 Flavobacteriales bacterium | reverse complement strand
TGAATCAAGGGATAAAGGAATATCGGACTGGTCGGCATATATTGGTAAGGGGCCTAATTCTTAAGACCTTGGATATACCCAGGGTGAAGCCAATTCCGGATATGCTCATTTGCTGTTGAACACGAGTTCAGGGGAAGACAATCAAATGGTGATCGACAGTCTGGAGGCATTTTGCTTTAACAAGCTGCCCGATGCGCAAACCACGATCAAACGACTTGGGTCAGGAGGAGGTGCAGCAGTACCGGTTGAAATACGGCTGAGTGGTGATAACATAGGTGAGCTCTACCTCATGGTAAATGCAATTAAAGATAAGCTCCTGACCATCCCCGGCAGTAAGAACGTAGACGACGACTGGGGTCCAAAAATTAAAAAGCTGATCGTACAAGTAGACCAGACCAAGCTGAGTCAATCCGGGTTGACCAATCAGGATATTGCGCTTTCGCTGAACACCTATTTATCCGGGCAGAACGTAGGCGATTATCGTGAAGATGACAATACGATCCCCATTGTTATGCAAGCAGCAGGGAATCAGAACACCACGTTTGAGAAGATTGAATCCCTTTCCATTTTTTCCCAGCGAACAGGTAAAAACATACCGCTGGCACAAGTGGCAAGCATACTTCCCGACTGGCAATACGCAAAGATCCTGCGACGCGATCTGAAAAGAACGATCACCGTAAACTGTGAGCTACAAAACGGCTATACAGCCTCGGATATTACTAGCGTACTGAAACCCTGGATCGAAGAACAGTATAAGTCATGGAAAAGAGGATATGAATATGAGCTGGGCGGGGAAGCGGAAAGCAGCAGCGATGCCATGGGAGCCGTTATCGCAAAGCTACCATTAGCCTTTTTCATCATTGTACTTCTTCTGGTGGTACAGTTCAACTCGATCCGAAAAACAGTTATTGTTCTAGCTACTATTCCTTTAGGTATAATTGGTGTAGTAGGTGGATTACTGGCTGCACAATCTTATTTTAGCTTCACTGCGTTCCTCGGGGTTATCTCCTTGGCGGGCATCGTCATCAATAATGCTATCGTATTGCTCGATAGGATCGAAATGGAAATAGATGTGAACAAAAGAGGCTCGTATGATGCGATAATTCAAGCCACCAACGAAAGATTTCGACCTATACTGCTCACAACCTTTACTACATCCTTAGGATTAATTCCTTTATGGTTAGGTGGTGGCGCCATGTGGGAACCGATGGCGATCGGGATCATATTTGGACTTCTATTTGCAACTGTGATCACTTTGTTATTTGTGCCGGTGGTGTACAAACTGCTTTTTAAAGTGAAATTGAATGGCTAGAATACTGCAATTCGCAAAACGAAGGAAATACGAAATATTACTTGGTAGTCTGGCTGTATTGATGTTCGGGCAATTACTCATTCCGGATGGCTTCGATGTTCAAGCGTTCTTAATGATACAGAATATAGTTGCCGGGCTCTTATTATTTTCGGATAACAATAAGATGAGGGCTTTATTGCTGGGTATATTATTTAGCATTGTAGGCCTTGAGATATACGCCCATTTTTACCACTGGAAAACAGGCAATTTTATTTCTTTTGGTATTTATATACTTTATTTTCTCACGATCTCTGTCAAGGTATATATTGACATTTACAGAACGAGGAATGTCACCACAGAAATGATAGCAGCTGTGTTTTCCGGTTTTATCATGCTCGCGCTCATAGGAGGATTGCTCTTCTCAATTGTCGAGCTCAGCGCTCAGGGTTCATTCTCAAATTTATCCAATGGAATTCAAAAACTGCAGGATCTGCAGTATTTTGGATTTGTCACTACCCTAACGATAGGATACGGAGATATTACCCCACTAACGGTAATAGCAAAAAAAACAACGATCCTCATGGGCTTGCTTGGAAATTTTTATACTGTGTTTGTAATGGGCATTGTGATCGGTAAATTTCTGAGCTCCGGGAATAAAAGTTAGATATTTGACAATGATCAATATCGGTTTATTGCGTTTGCTCACAACCCATCTCGATACGTAAAAAATTGAGTCCTAACCATATTACACCTCACTAACATTGGTGAGAACCAAGATCAATCTATAATTGATTAAGAGTCAGGTTCACAAGGTCTTTCGTCCTGTCTAACTGGCACGCCATTTCCTCGGCTAGTTTAATTTGATTTCTTGTCCTATCGAGATTATGATTCGTCCGACTTGTGAGTAACAATATGAAGTAAACCCCAATTTTCGTGAGGTGAATTTAGAAAAGGTATTCATTTTTTGATTAAACCGTGCACCTGTTTAACTTAGGGTCATGAAAAACTTAATCCTCCTGGGGTTATTTAGCATAAGCAGCTTCTGCATTGCTCAAAGCCCTCAAAAATTTACGTATCAATCGGTCATTCGGGATGCTTCGGATAATTTGGTTCTCAACAGCTCCATTGGCATTCGCATCAGTATTCGCCAGGCTTCAGCTTCCGGAACAATTGTGTTTCAGGAAGAACATACGCCGACCACCAACTCCAACGGTCTCGCATCACTGGAAATCGGATCCGGCACCGTTGTAACCGGAAGTTTCAGCACAAT